>JAAFHI010000004.1 GCA_013298335.1 Actinomycetota bacterium | reverse complement strand
AACGTTCAAACGTCCGTCCCGGAGTGCAAAACGACTTTCCAGAACGTTCAAACGTCCGTCCCGGAGTGCAAAACGACTTTCCGGAACGTCAAAACACTTTTTCTCAAGAGAAAAACAATTTTTTTAGAGTTCGAAAAGCTTGTCCCCGGTAAAAACCGATTTCACCGGATCCCCAACCGGCGACGAGGGGCCTCCCCAACAGGGTCGGCTTGCAATCACAGCGGTCGACTTCCGCCAGTTTTTCTCTCCCTTACGCAACATTCTCACAACACCCTCCCGATATTGACTGAATCACGCATGGAAGAAACCCCAGGGAGACGCCACACCTCTCTTCGGTAGAGGTGTGCCTGGATTCCCGTGACTTCCGAAGCCTGAATCCCCAATGGAGGAACCCGAATGAACGGTTCGGCAGCCCCAAGCACGGAAAAATCCATCCTTCGTGAAGGAATTACCGCAATCGAAACGGGTGATTTCGATACCGCCCGAGCGAAGCTCTTTTCCATCACCGAGGAAAACCCGAAAAATGCCGAAGCCTGGCTTTGGCTCTCGAAAATCGCGACCGGGAACGGTGCCAAACTGGCCTACCTGCGCAAAGCCTACGAATGCGATCCCCGCCGCCCGGAAACCCAGCGCGCATTTACCGAGTTCGTCGTACGGGACATTGCGCCGCTGGCGAAAACCGATCAGCGGGCGGAGGCCAGAAAAACGCTGCTTTCCATTGTCGATTTATATCCGGAATGCGAACCGGCCTGGCTGTGCCTGGCATTTCTGGAAGAAAAGGTCAGCGACAAGCGGAATTGCCTGGCCAATGTTCTTTTGTGGAACCCGGAACACAAAACGGCGCGCGAATGGCTCGAATCGCTTGGGCCGGCGGAATCCGATTCGCCCGCTGACACCAACCAGACAACCGGGGCGGTGCTTCCGACCGGTCTGGACATTTTCGACGGATTCGGGACCTTCGATCTGTCGCCCATCATCGTCGGGGAAACGCCGCCCCCGCCACTGAAAGTCGGCGGCACCGCTCCGGTGGTTTCCCCCAAACCGGCGGAAAAACCGGTCCGGGCGATTCCAGACAAGCCGGTTGAAAAGCCCGCACCGGTAGGCGCGGTCACGGTCAAGCCGGTCGTGGCCGAAGCGCCTCACCTACCGATGGCGCCACCTCCGGAAGTCAGCCGTGCCGGAGGCGGCTCGAAAGGCATTCTGGTCGGCGCGGCGGCGGTGGCGGTGATCGTTCTTATCGGCGGTGCCCTCTTCTTTCTGAAACCGGGTCCGACTGCCAAAACACCGACGGTCACCAGCGACAGCCCGGCGGTCCAGCCTCAATCACCGGCGGCGACCACTCCGGCGGTATCCGATTCACCCAAACCGGCCTCCGCCCCTCCGACGGCCACGGTGGCCAAAACCGCCGACCCCGCGGAACCAAAGAAAACGCCTCCCCCGGTCGAGAAGAAAACCGCGCCGACAACGGCAATCGGAAAAGCGGGCGCGCCAGCCCCCACTCCGAAGAAATCTCCGGCCAAGGGCGATCGTGAAGACGGCGCCCTCATTCGCGCCCATTGAATCATTGATACCCGACCTGGGTAGTAGAGGAATGCGTACATGGATCAAAGACAACCAATGCGAACGACCAATCGGACCCCATCCCGCCCATCCGGCAAGCGGGCGGCGGCGCTGATTTCCTGTTTTCTTTTGCTGATTTTCTCCGCCACCGGACTGGGTTCGAACACCTTCGGAGACGACACCAGAACCGCGAAAGCCAAAACGCCCGGCATCGGTCCGGCGGAAACCGGGGCCGAAACCCAGACCAAACCCCGGCGGAAACGGAAGCGGCGGCGCAAGGCCTTTGCGCCGGGGACGCTTTTTGGCGGCATTGAAGTCGGCTCGAAGGGGGTCAAAGCCATCGTGGTCGAACGGCGCAAGGTCAGCGGCGAGTTCGAATTCAAAATTCACCTCGAAGCGACCAAAAACACCAAAGTCATCGATGCCAAGGGCAAGGGGACCAATGAAAGCGGCGTCGCCATCATCGAGGATACCGCCAAGGCCGTTTCGGACTATTTCACCGAAATCCGATCCAAAAACGTCACGGCGGACCACATCTACATCGTCGGAAGCAGCGGCATCAGCGAAAGCCTCGATGAAAGCCAGCGGGTGATTCTGGTCAGCCGGGTCGCCCAGTTCACCGGCAAGACGATGGAATTCGTGAACGTCGAGGAAGAGGTCATGTTTTCCATCAACGGCCTCGTTTCCCCGGCCAGCCTGCCCAGTTCAATTCTGGTGGACATCGGCAGCGGGAACACGAAGTTCGGCTATCACACCGCCGAGGGAGAAGAGGAACCGGACACGAACAACCTGATTTACGGCGGCATCCGGTTCGGAACGGGAAGTTTCGCCCGCGACATCTCCAAACTGGCGGCGGGCGGCGGCGACTTTACCGCCCTTTCATCGGCCAACGCCGCCCAGCGGATTCGCCCGCAACTTGAAGACGAAGTGTCACGCAAGCCGGGGTTCCAGAACCGCACCAAGGTGTATCTGAGCGGCGGCATCGTGTGGGCCATGACGACCCTGCTGCATCCGGACGAGGTCACCGCGCCCTATGCGTCCCTCGACTCAAAGGACATCGAAACCTTTTACGCGCTGGTTCGCCGCAACTTCGCCACCCCGACCAAAATGTTCGAAGCCGATCTGAACGCAATTACCGACCCGGCGACGCGCAAGGCCGCCGAAACGGAGATCAAGCGCGTGTCGAACGCCTTCAACATCCAGGAGATGACCGCCGGTTCGGAAATCCTGAAGGCGGTTTCCGAGAGTTTCAAATTCGAAGGGAAAAAGATCGTCGTAATCCGCAGCAGCCACGTGGCCTGGATTTACGACTACGTCACCGTCAAGGCCAGCGAAGTCTGACGTGTTCCTCCATTGAACACTCATCGCCCCGCGACGGAATGGTCGCGGGGCGATTTTTTTACTTCTCGAACAGCTTGGTGATGAGTTCCATGACTTCGGCGTACCCGCAGGGCTTGCCCGCGTTCTGTTCGACCGATTTGAGCTTGCGCCCCATCTGAAGGACCGGCGCTTCAAGTTCGCCGAACGCAATCTGGGCGTTGAGATGCCCCTCGGCGCGTTCTTCGGGGGGAAGATTGTTGATGCAGTCGTTGAGGTAGTTGACGAACAGGCTCAACATCGACGCCGACGATTCGGCCATGAGTTGAACCGTCAACTGCTGCTGCTTGATCAGGTCGGCCAACTGCTTGGCGCGGCGGCGATAGACTTCGACTTCCGCGATGACTTCCGGCGAATCGTCCGGACTTTCGGTGACGACCCCTTCGAGGGGCCTGAGTTCCTGGGTAATGCGGCGGTATTTGCCGGTCACGTATTCCTTCAGAACCGCGTCGGAATCGCTCGCACCGCGCGACTGCAACTGGGTTTGCAGTTCGTGACGGTAGCCGAACACGCTGCGCAGGTAATCCTGAAGGTCGGGGCGTTCGAGTTCCCCCAGTTCCAGAATCAGCATTCTCAGAAAATCCTTGTCCTCGACCAGCCGCGCGAGCCGTTCGAGACGACTTCGGTACTCGTTGGTCAGAAACTTGGTCAGTTTGTCGCCGATTTCGGGCTGAAAGTGCGCGACCCGCTGACTCTGTTCAAATCCGAGGAGCAGTTCCATGTCGTTGATGAGCGACATGAGCAGTTCGCCGGCGATGGCTTCGGATTCGTTGAAAACGGATTCCGGGTTCTTCTCGTCCATTGGTTCCCCTGATGGTGATGGTTGTGGAAGTGTGTGCTATCTGGTTTTGACTTCGGTCCAATAGTAATCGTAGCGGCCAAGAATTGCACCGACATCCTCGATGAACTCGCACCGGTCGAGGATTTCGCGCGGCGGATAAATGGCCGGGTCGTCGAGTCGCTCGCGCGGAACGAAGGGTCGAGCCGCCAGATTCGGCGTTCCGTACCCCGTCACCCGGACGATTTCCGCCGAGGCTTCCGGTTCCAGTACATAGTCGATAAACCGCAGCGCGAGTTCGGGATGCGGCGCGTTCTTCGGTATCGCCAGGCAGTCGATGGCGCGGGTGCCGCCCTCTTTCGGCACGACGAACACGATGTTCGGATTTTCCTTCGCGGCTTTGGCAACCTGTCCGTTGTATCCCTGCACCAGCCACGCTTCCCCGCTCAGCAACAACTGGTCGAAAGTGGCGCTGTCGTAAGTCTTGACCAGCTTTTTTTGTTCGGCAAGCAGCCCGGCGGCGTCCCGGATCTCGGCTTCCGACCGGCTGTTGAGCGATGCCCCGTTGCGCCGGAGCGCCGCGCCGAAACACTCCCGGACGTCATCGAGCATGGCAATCCGGTTCCGGTAGGCCGGGTCCCAGAGAATGTCCCAGCTCTCGACCGGTTTCGAAATCTTGTCCTTCCGGTAGCCGATGCCGGTCAGCACATAGGTATAGGGGACCGAAAACCGATTTCCGGGATCGAACGGACGGTTGAGAAACGACGGATCCAGATTCCCGAAATTCGAAACCTGGTTCCGGTCAATCGGACGGATCAGATTCTCGCGAATCAGGATTCCAACCATGTAATCGCTCGGAACGATCAGGTCGTATTCGGTCAGTCCCGTTTGAAGTTTCGCCAGCAGGGCCTCGTTCGAATCATAGGTCTCGATGTTGACGCGGCAGTGATAGCGGGCTTCGAATTCACGAATCAGTTTGTCGGACGTGTAGTTCGACCAGATGTAGATGTTGAGCGTCGTGGTCGCCTGAGCGCCACGGCCCGGAAGGAACATCACGACCAGAATTCCCGCCAGCACCGCCCCGCCGGCCAGTTTCAGCCCAGCCGGGATTTTTTTCTCCGACTGGAGCGCCTGCGCCAGAACCGCCAGGACGACGGTCACCACCAGCAGCACGGTCGAGACGGCGTTGATTTCCGGCGTCACCCCCGTCTTCATCATCGAATAAAGCAACACCGGAAGCGTCGTCACCCCCTGCCCCGCCGTGAAACTGGTGATGATGTAATCGTCCAGCGACAGGGTGAACACCAGCAACGCCGCCGCCACGATGCCCGGCGCGAGCAGCGGGAGCGTGACGCGGAAAAATGCCGTGACGGGCGGCGCGCCGAGGTCCCGCGCGGCTTCTTCGAGGCGTTCGTCCATTCCGCTCAGGCGCGCGCGTACGACAAACACGACATACGAAACGCTGAACGCGACGTGCGCGGCCACGACCGAGGCAAAACCGAGGCGGAAACCGACCAGTCCGAAAAAAACGACCGACGCGAAGCCGACCACGATTTCGGGAATGACGACCGGCAGGTAGAACACCGATTCCAGCACCGATTTTCCGCGAAACCGGTGGCGTCCCATCACAAGGGCCGCGAGCGTGCCGATGACGGCGCACAACACCGTCGTGGCAAAGGCGACCCGCAGGCTGGTGCGAAGCGCGTCGAGCAATTGGGCGTTGTTGAACGCCTGGGCGTACCACTTGAGGGTCGCCCCCTGCCACGTCGCGTTGAGCCGCGAGGCGTTGAAGGAGAACACGACCAGCACGGCAATCGGCGCGTAAAGGTACGCATACACGAGGACCGTCGCCAGTTGCAGCCAGCGGCCGCTTTTGGTGGGTGTGTTTCCGCGCTTCATTGCCGTGGAAAAAGATTTCGGATTGCGTTTGGCGCTACCCTAGCACAGCCGCCGGGTCCGCCGCAGAGTCTTTTGACAATCGAAACGGAACGGCTATGCTGCGCCAACCCGGCATCCGGAACCGTTTCCCTCTCCCCCGGATGCGACACCAGTTTCAGGAGTTCAACCCATGAAAATCCCCGGCATGAACCGGATGATGGAACAGATGCAGCAGCAGCAGATGGAAATGCAGCGCCAACTGGAAGCTGCCCGCTGCGAAGGCACCGCCGGCGGCGGCATCGTCAAAGTCGTCGTCAACGGCATGAAACTCGTGATTTCGGTCACCGTCGAGCCCGACGCCCTCGCCGACCGCGAAATGTTGCAGGACCTCATCGCCGCCGCCGTCAACGACGCCGGACGCCGCGCCGACGAAGCCACCCAGCGGCAGATGCAGAACATGCTCGGCGGCCTCGACCTCGGCGGATTGAAAATTCCCGGACTCACGTAAAAACCAGTCTTACTCCCGAGACTCCCAAGACCCACAAGACTCCCAAGACTCCCAAGACTCCCCAGACTTTCTTCATGATCGAGTTTGCCGAACCCATTGCCCGCCTGATTGATGAGTTCAAGCGTCTTCCCGGCGTCGGACAGAAATCCGCCCAGCGACTGGCGTTTCATGTGCTGCGGATTCCCGCCGAGGACGCCCAGCGACTCGCCGCCGCCATCACCGAGGTCAAGGAACGCATTTCCTTCTGCTCGGTCTGCCACAATCTGACCGAGACCGATCCCTGCCGCTACTGCACCAGTCCGACGCGCGACCAGCGGATGATCTGCGTGGTGGAGGAGCCGCACAACGTGCTCGCCATCGAACGGTCGGGCGAGTTCAAGGGGCTGTACCACGTGATCGGCGGCGCGCTGTCGCCGATGCGCGGCATCGGGCCGGATGAACTGAAAATCAAGACCCTGCTCGAACGCCTCCGCAACCTGGACGTGGACGAGATCATTCTGGCCACCAATCCCACGACCGAAGGCGAGGCGACCGCCAACTACATTGCCCGCCTCCTCAAGCCAATCGGCATCAAGGTGACCCGCATCGCGATGGGCCTCCCGGTCGGCAGCGACCTCGAATACGCCGACGACGTCACGATGAACAAGGCGCTGGCCTATCGGCACGAGATCTGACCATGGCCAAGGAAAAAACCGTCTATTCCTGCCAGCAATGCACCTTCCAGTCGCGCAAGTGGCTCGGAAAATGCCCCGACTGCGGCGCGTGGAATTCCTTCGTCGAGGAGCGCGAGACCAAAACCGTCTCCACAGCGGCGCTGGCACGCGGTCTCGGCGGCGCGGCCAAGGGCGAAAAGATCAAATCGTCGCGCTATACCGACGTGCCGAGTCAGGACGACACCCGGATTTCCTCGGGAATCCCGGAATTCGACCGGGTCCTCGGCGGCGGCATCGTGCCGGGCAGCCTCGTCCTCATCGGCGGCGATCCGGGCATCGGCAAAAGTACGCTTCTTTTGCAAACCGCCGAAACCATGAGCCGCCAGGGCGAGCGCGTGCTGTATGTGAGCGGCGAGGAATCCGAACGCAGATCAAGCTGCGCGGCGAACGCCTCGGACTCAAACCCGAGGAACTCCATCTGCTGCCCGAAACCTGCCTCGAACGGGTGCTCGAAATCGTGGCCGACCTGCAACCGACCATGATCGTGCTCGATTCCGTCCAGACCGCCTATTCGGAACGCATCGAAAGCGCCCCCGGGAGCGTCTCGCAGGTCCGCGAAACCGCCGGCCAGTGCCTCCTGCTCGCCAAACACCAGACGATTCCGGTCTTTCTCATCGGCCACATCACCAAGGAAGGCTCGCTGGCCGGTCCGAAATCGCTCGAACACATCGTCGATACGGTTCTGTATTTCGAAGGTGAGCGCCACCATAACCACCGCATCATCCGCGCGGTCAAAAACCGGTTCGGGGCGACGAATGAACTCGGCATGTTCGAGATGACCGGAGCCGGGCTGATTCCGGTCCAGAATCCCTCGGAACTGTTTCTTCAGCAGCGGCCCATCGGCGTTTCCGGTTCGGTCGTCGTGTCGTGCATGGAAGGCACGCGCCCAATGCTGGTTGAACTTCAGGCGCTCGTCAGCGGCAGCAAGTACGGCACGGGTCGCCGGACCGTCGAAGGGGTCGAGCAGAACCGCGTTTCCCTGCTCATCGCCATGCTCGAAAAACGCGCCGGGCTGCACCTGCTCGGTGACGATGTCTTTGTAAATGTGGCCGGCGGCCTGCGCCTCGATGAACCGGCGGTCGATCTGGGAATCGTCGCGGCCATCGCGTCGAGTTTTCGCAATCTTCCGCTCGACAGCGGGACCGCCGTTTTCGGCGAGGTCGGGCTGGCGGGCGAAATTCGCGGGACCTCGCAACCGAACGCCCGCGTCAAGGAAATCGCGGCGATGGGGTTCACCCGCTGCATCCTTCCCAAAGGAAATCTGGCCGGGCTGGACGCCCCCAAAGGCGTCGAACTCGTCGGGGTCCGGTCGGTGCTCGATTTGCTGGATGTATTGTTTTAACGGTTATTTCTTTGGAGGATCGTCTCCGGCATCCCCGCCGTCGTCCTCACCGGGGTCATCCGCGCCGTAGGCCCGGTCGCTCACCACCACCCGAAAGCCGAGCAGGCTGTTTTTCGCCGAGAAGAGATCGTGATCCCGAACCGCCGCCCGGCAGATGTTCGGAGAAACCGCCCATGAACCGCCGCGAATCACATGCTGGAGCCGATCCTCGGCCAGGCGCAGATTTCGTGTCGGCGCGCCGACCGCGTGGGAGCCGGTGAAATGCTTGCAGTATTCGTCGAGACACCACTCCCGGACGTTTCCGTGCATGTCGGAAAGGCCGAAGGGGTTCGGCAACCCCGATCCGGCGGGCATCGCCCGCTTGAAGGCGGGGACCGTTGGTTCGTCTCCAAACGGCAGCGATGAATCGTAATTCTCGACGGTCTGGGAAAGGGTCATCCCGAACCCAAACGGCGTGGTTCGCCCGGCGCGACAGGCGTATTCCCATTCCGTTTCGGACGGCAACCGGTACAACCGCCCGGTTTTTTTGGAAAGGCGGGCGCAAAACTCGACGGATTCATCCCACGAAACGTTGTCGACCGGGAGCGTGTCTCCCTTGATTTCGGAAGGGTTCGCCGGAAGGTCGATTTTGACTTTCGGATAGGCCGCGACGGCTTTCCACTGGGCCTGCGTCACTTCGAACCGTCCGAAATAAAATCCGGGCACGCGGGCGGCGATGCGGGGGCTTTCGTTGTCGTTGGAATCTTCTTCGGCGACCGTTCCGAGGCAGAACGAACCACCGGCGACCTCGACCAGTTCAAGCGTGACCCCGTCGGCTAGCAATTCCCGAAACAGCTTCCCCTGGCCCGGCTCCCTGGTCACGACGCCCATTTCGTCCACCATCGCGGTTTCAAAGGTAAAGGCTTCGGTTGAAAGGGTTTGCGCCGGAGGAAGAACGCGCGGCTCGTTTTTACAGTTTCCTGAGACCGTCGGTTTCGGCTTGGAGCCGGTTGGCTTGGGTTTGGGTTTTGAAGTCGGTTTCGGCGGGGTCGGCTTGGGCGGGGTCGGGACCGGCTTGGGCTTTCCATTTCCGTTGTAATCACGCTGGGCCAGGACCGGGCCGCCACCAAGAAAATGGCACACCGCCAAGCCGAAGAGGATTTTCCCGAAAAAAGAAAAGGTGCGAACCACGTTCATTCCAGGTTCAGGGTTTCGGCGCATCCTGGGCACACCGGAAACCGATATAAATGCCGCTTCGGGTGGGATCGGACATCAATCGAGCCGTCACGGTCGTCAGTTCCTGCGTATCCCGAAAACTGCCGCCACGAACGATCTTCTTGCTCTGAAACTGCGTCTTCAACTGGACCTGACTGCCCGGATACAAATCGTACCCCGAGGCGGTCCACTCGCCGACGTTCCCGGCCATGTCGAATACACCGAAGGGGCTCATTCCGGGAAAACTGCCGACCTGCCGACGCTGGTCCGGGAGTTTGGAATCGTCACCCTGGGTCTTGGCGATTTCTTCCGGGGTGAGACGTTCGGCGTTGAGTTGCGCCTTGTCGTACTTGCTTCCCCAGGGGTACAGCCGCTTGTCGCTCCCGCGAGCCGCGTATTCCCATTCCTGTTCCGAAGGGAGCCGCTTGCCGGCCCATTTCGCGAAGGCCATGGCCTGATCCCAGGTGACATCCACCACAGGGAACTTGGCGGTGCCGGGCGGGAAGGTTTTCTGGCCCTTCCAGTTCGCCGGAGGTCTGGCGTTGGTGGCGTCGACAAACTTGGCGTACTGCTCGTTGGTGACTTCGTTTTTGTCGATGAAGAAGCCGGGCAGCGTGACGGAATGCTCGGGCTTTTCAAAATCATCGTCGCTGGCGTTGTTCCCCATCGTGAAGGTGCCCGCCGGAATGAAGACCATTCCCTCGGGCGCGGTCGGATTCGCCTTCTGCTTTTCGGTTTCCTTCTTCTGGGCTTCGGCCTGACGCATCGCATACCAGACCCCGCCGCCGCCGAGGGCGATCAGTGGAAGCAGGATTCCCGCCGCGATGGCGAGCCATTTGGATTTTTTCGGGGCCGTATCGCTTGAAATCTCGTTGCCGACCGAGGCATAGACCTCGGTGCGTCCGCCGGATTCGACATCCCCGGTGCGTTTTTTGGAGGCTCCGGTCGGACGCCGGTTTTCAGTCGTCACGCGTTGTTCTTCGGCATCGACGGAAGCGC
Organism: Actinomycetota bacterium; assembly: GCA_013298335.1. Taxonomy (GTDB): domain Bacteria; phylum Acidobacteriota; class Blastocatellia; order Chloracidobacteriales; family Chloracidobacteriaceae; genus JAAFHI01. Next base: position 9,409 of record JAAFHI010000004.1, on the reverse strand, counting down.
CCTGCCCGGTGGGCTTGGCCCCCTTGAGCGGAGACGTGCCGGGCATGCGCTCGGAATCACTGGTGGCGAGCATGTCGGTGGAGCGCGCCTGGCGCGATATCCGCTGCATCTTGATCGAGTACGTCGGATTGCCAAGGTCGATGCCGGCGGCAATCAGGGCCTGTTCCAGTTCCGAGAAAAGATGGAGCGCGGTTTGCGGTCGCGCTTCCGGGTCTTTTTCCATGGCCTTCAACGCCACCCGGCTGACCTGAATCGGAATGTCGGGGTTCAGTTCATGCGGGTCGGGCGGTGCCTGCGACACATGCATCATGAGGGTCGCCATCGTGGTGGGCGACTGGAACGGAACCCGGCCGGTCAGCAGTTCGAAAAGGATGACCCCGAGGCTGTAAATGTCGGAACGGGCGTCGAGTTCGATGCCCTGGCACTGTTCGGGGGACATGTAATCGGGCGTTCCGATGACTGTCCCGGAGGCGGTGAGCGTATTTTTGTCCTGCTTTTTGAGTTTGGCGATGCCGAAATCGAGGACCTTGACGTCCTTGATGGCGTCGTCGCCCTCGATGCTCAGGAAAATGTTGTCCGGTTTCACGTCCCGATGGACAATCCCCTTGACGTGGGCGGCATGGAGCGCCGGGCAGACGCAGGAAAAAATGTAGTGGATATCTTCGAAGGGAAGCCGGTTTTCGCCGCGCATGCGGTCCCCGAGGGACATGCCTTCGAGGTATTCCATGACGAAGTAGACGAGGTTTGAATCCTTGGTGACGCCGAAGTCGGTCACCGTCACCGCATTCGGATGGCGAATCTGGGCGGCGGCCTGAGCCTCCCGGCGAAACCGCTCGACGGCCTTTTCATCTTCTCCGAATTGGGGATGGAGGATTTTTACCGCGAAGGAAGAACCGATATGGATGTGGGTGGCCCGGAAGACCTGCCCCATCCCGCCTTCGCCGATCTTCTCCTCAAGCCGGTATTTGTCGTCGAGTAACGTATTGACCATCATGAGGGGCTTGCCGTCATGCGGGCAAAACGTCACATTGTCCTCGAACTCCCGGTTGCACGCCGGACACCGTTTCATTTCGGAACGCTCACTCAGGAATAAATTGGAAATCACTGCTATATTCGAAAACTATGGAACCGATGTCAAACCAAATACAGACCCAACCCGACTTCACGATCCTCGGATCCGGTCTGGCGGGCACCCTGATGGCCGTTTATCTGGCGCGTCAGGGATTCCGAACCGCCCTTTACGAGCGGAACGGCGACATGCGCGACCAACCCGTACCGCGCGGACGCTCGATCAACCTCGCCCTCTCCCGGCGGGGCCTGCATGCCCTTGAGGAAGTCGGTCTGGCCGACGAACTGATGCCGCTGGCCATCCCGATGCGGGGCCGCATGATGCACTCGGTGAAGGGTGAACTGACCTTCCAGCCCTATGGCCGGAAATCCGACGACGTGATCTACTCGATTTCCCGCCACGGCCTGAACTGCGCCCTGCTCGACGCCGCCGCCCGTTCGCCGAACATCGAGATTTTCTTTAATCAGCGGTGCGTCGGCGCGGACATCACCCGTTCGACCGTCGAGATCGAGGACACGACCACCAAACGGACCCGGACGCTGGCCGCCCGGACCGTCATCGGGGCCGACGGCGCTTTTTCGGCGGTTCGCCAGGGAATGAAGCGGATTGACCGCTTCGACTACAGTCAGGAGTTCCTGTCCCATGGGTACAAGGAACTGACGATTCCGGCCCTTCCCGACGGAAGCCACGCCTTCGACCGTCACTGCCTCCACATCTGGCCCCGGCACGATTTCATGCTGATCGCCCTTCCGAACCAGGACGGAACCTTCACCTGCACCCTGTTTCTGGCCCACGAAGGCGAGCACAGTTTCGCCAATCTCCAGGACGAGGAGCAGGTCCGGCGGTTTTTCACGACCCACTTCCCCGACGTCCTGCCGTTGATGCCCTCGCTCATTGAGGACTTTTTTCACAATCCGACCGGGGCGATGGTCACCGTGCGGTGTTTTCCGTGGCAGTACAACGGTCGCTTCGCCCTCGTCGGCGACGCCGCCCACGCGGTCGTGCCGTTTTACGGACAGGGGATGAACGCCTCGTTCGAGGACTGCTCGGTCCTGAATGAATGCCTCCAGCGGCACAACGGGGACACGGCGGCGGCGTTTCGCGAATACCAGACCCGGCGCAAGGTCAACACCGATGCCCTGTCGGTGCTGGCCTACAACAATTTCCTCGAAATGCGCGACAAGGTGGCGTCGCGGAGCTTCCTGATTCGGAAAAAGGTGGAGAACCTGCTCGCCGGGCTTTTTCCCGGCAAGTTCATTCCACTCTATACGATGGTGTCGTTCACCCGGATTCCCTACGCCGAAGCGACCGCCCGGGCCGCCCGGCAGGACAAATGGATCACCTGGGCGGGGATTGGACTGGCGTCCCTGCTGGTGGTGTCGCTGGCCGGGCTGGCCCTGTCGATTTTCCGGTAAAGGTCCCGCGCTGGTGGGCCGCCTCGAACAGCAGAAGCGAGGCAGCCACCGTGATGTTGAGGGATTCCACTGCTCCAACCATCGGAATCGCGACCACGGTCGAGGCGATGGTCGCTCGCCCGGCGAGGCCGTTGGCTTCCGAGCCGAGCCAGAGCACGCAGGGACGCGACCAGTCGAATTCCGTGTAGACGTGGTCGGACCCGGCATCGGCGGCCACGATCTCAAGGTTCTTTTTTCTCAGCTCGTCCATGGTTTCTCCGACGTGAACGCCGGTCACCACCGGCAACCGGAGCGCCGCCCCGGCGGAAGCCCGCACGGCCTTCAGTTGAAACGGGTCGGCGGAGCCCTTGGCCACGATCAGGCCGGTTGCCCCCACCGCTTCCGCGGTTCGGATCAACGCCCCCAGATTCCCGGGGTCCTGCAAGCCATCCACCAGAATCAAAAGGGGGTTGGCGGTTTCGAGCAGGTCTTCGAGGGCATGCGAGGGCCGGACGCCAAGGGCGACCACGCCGGGCGGGGTTTCGACGTCGCTGACGGAGGCCATCAGGGCGTCGGTCACCATCGCGCCGCGGCAGGCTTCCCGCCGGAGCGACTCGAACAGGGCCCGACCGCGGTCCGTTTCCAGCATTTTCGAGGAATAGGCCACCGCTTCGAACTTCACCCCCGAGCGGAGCGCGTCTTCGATTAAACGCACCCCTTCAAGAAAAATGAGGTGCCGCTCGCGACCGTCGCGAACGGAAACGAGTCGCTTGACCAGCGGGTTCTGGCGACTGGAAATGGTTTCAACCAGCATGGCGGTGCTCCGGGTGTGGGCCGTCAGTTCGTTCCGGCCAAATCCCTGACGGTCCGGTTCAGTTCTTCCCAATTGACCGACGACCGGATCAGAAAGTAGCCGGCATGCGAGGAAATCGACTCGATGACGACGAAATGCAGGGGATGGACGCGGTGTTCGCCGAATGTGTACTCGAGGTCGAGGGCGGCGCGAAACTCGGGCATCCGGTGAAGGTCGATTTCCAGGGCCCGTCCGTCGAAGGAAATTCCGGCGGCGGGATCGCTGGCTTCGATGAGCGCCCGGTCTGGACTGAGCACATGCCGGAGCAGCAGCACCAGCATATAGGCCGCCGCGCTTTGCCAGAGCGTCGTGCCGAACGCCGAAACCGGTCCGGCGGGACAGAGTTTCAACCGATGCCGGTAGCGGGTGAAAATCACTCCCTCGACCGTCAGCGGGAGGGCGACCTTGGCGAGGAAAAAGCGTTCGCTCTGCGCGGCAATGGTAAAAACCCCGTCTCCGGTGGCAAGCGAGACGTTTCGAACGCCGTCCATTTTGGTTCCGGCGAGCAGCTCGTTGATTTTCTGCTCGGAAACCCGGATTTCGCCACCGGCCAGCCGGGCCAGGGTATTGTCGCCCTGAAGGTCCGCCAGCGCGCGATAGGCCAGATTGCTTTGGTCCCACGCCTCACGCAGCCATTTCAACATCCGGGACAAGCCTCGCCAGTTCACCCATTTGAAATGTCACGGGCCGCCGGGAGTTACGGCAACTGTTTCATGTCGACGACGAGCATGCGTTTCCAGTTTTCGTCGTTCGACTGCTCCGCCAGTCGCACGGCGGCTTCATAAAAGCGGCGGGCTTCGGTGAATTTTTTCAGGGCGACATAGGCCCGGCCAGCTTCCCGATTCACGGCGATTTCAAGACCGGTGTCAGCGTACTGACGAAGCCCGGCCAGCGCTTCCTGAAACCAGTCGAGCGCGCGGGTCTGTTCCCCGAACTGCCCGTACAGGGTGCCGGCCCAAAACTTGATGGAAATGCGCAGACGGGGGGAATTGGTCGAGCGTTCCACAATCCGGAGAAATTCGATGAACTTCTGGGATTCGGCTTTTCGACCGGACCGGGCGGTCACCCGCTCAAGCAGCACGAGGGATTCCACCTGGGTTCGCTCGTTGTCTTCATACACCTTGGCGATGCCGAAGGCGTAGAGGAGTGGTTCGGCGGCTTTTTCGTATTTCCCGAGGAGGAAGTAGATCCGCCCGGCCTGCACCGAGACCAGGGCCTCCAGACTTCGGTCGATCAACGTCGGCTTGACCAGATTGGTCCGGGAGTTCAGGTCCTTGACGAATTTGTTCGCTTCGTCCGCAATGGCCTCGGCGTTTTCCGGACGAGTGGCGCCCTCGATGGCAATCCGGGTCAGACAGAGGTTGGCGAGCAGCTCACCCCGTTGGTTTCCGACCAGTTTCGCCAGTTCCGCCGCCTGGGTAAACGCCCGGAAAGCCTCATTCGGACGATTCAGATTGAGCAGACACAGCCCCATGAAATTCAGGGCGGAGGCCTGCCTCCCCCGATATTCAACGTTTTCAAAGAGTTGCACCGACCACGCAAAACGGGTCAACGCGGTGCGATCGTCATTGCTGTTGCAGAGCGCAAAGGAACTGATGCCCTCGCGGAAAAACCGGTCGCCCTCGACCGCCCGAGCCGAATTGGAAAAGCCGACAATCCGTTCGGGAACCGGGGGCAGGCCCTCAAAAAGGTCAGACAGAACCCGACTGGGCGGCAGGGCGGCTTTTCCCCGGCTGCCAATAATGAGTTTTCCAGCCGGATTCCAGGTCGCCTGAAGCTGGTGCCGAGCCAGCAGGGCGTCAAACGCCTCATTCCAGGGTTCGTTTTTGATGTGAACCGTTTCCGCCACCCGCCGCCAATTGTCCGCATCGGGAAAATCCGCCTGCACGCCCCCCAGACCAATCAGGGACTGTAACAGGTTCGCGACGCTGCACAGGTTGCAATCGAAGTCGATCCGCTTGCCGACATATCCAGGATCACCGTAACGGGGGCCAGTGGTCGGAGCGGTCGTGACCTGAGCCGGCGTCGCCAGCGAAAAAAGAAAGAGAAAAAGAAACGTACCGAGAAAATAACGCATGGATTTACACCGCCGGGAGTTTGGGGGAGTCCAGGTCAGGACATCAAAAGAAAAATCAGGATGACCACCAAAAGGGCAATCCCGCCGACACAGGCAAAGATGATGAAGCGCTGTTTTCCGGCATCGTCGTTCGAGCCGTACCCGTTCAGCCCGGTCCAGGTCGAACCGGCGGAAGGCGAAATGACCACGGCGGGGGCCGGAATCGGCTTCGGCGGCGGCGGGAGGGGCGGCGGAAGGGCCCCGTTCGGCATGTCGGGCGCCTTCGAGGCGTCCAGAATCTTGTCGATGAGGGGCATCGAAGCCCCCGCCGGAACCTGGGAAAGCTCGATGGCGCGCTCGAATTCCTCTCCCAACTGGGCCGCGCTGTTCTGGCGCTCCGTCTTGTTTTTACTGAGCGCGCGCAGGACCACCGTTTCAACCTTGAACGGAACGTCCGGATTCTTGCTGCGCAGCGACGGAGAAGTCTCGTTGGCATGCATGAGCGCGACGGCCACCGGCGTCGCCGCCGTGAAGGGGACGGTTCCCGTCAGCATTTCAAACAGGACGATTCCCAGCGAGTACACATCCGAACGCGCGTCCAGTTCCGCCCCGGAACACTGTTCGGGCGAAAGATAGTGCGGCGAGCCGATGATCATGCCCTGCCGGGTCAGCGGCGCGGCGGCTTTCGCCCCCTCGGCGATGATCTTGGCGATGCCGAAATCAATCACCTTGACCAGCATCCGCCCGCGCGACTGCGGCGCGATGAAAATGTTTTCGGGCTTGACGTCGCGATGCACCACCCCACTCTTGTGGGCGGCGTCGAGGGCGGCGCAGACCTGATGGGAAATTTCGGCGCACTGTTCGAGGTCGAGCTTCCCTTTTTCGTTCAAAAGGTCGCGCAGGGACTTCCCTTCGAACAGTTCCATCACGATGTAGTTGGTCTGGTCGTCCGTCACGCCGAAGTCGCTTACCGCGACCGCGTTCGGATGGCGGATGCGCGCCGCCGCCTGGGCCTCGCGTTGAAACCGCGCAACCGAGGTCGCGTCGGAAACGAGCGTCGGATGGAGCACCTTGACCGCGACCAGCGAGTCCATCAGGACGTGACGCGCCTTGTAGACCGTCCCCATCCCGCCCTCGCCCAGTTTGGCCTCGATACGGTACTTCCCGTCGATGGTCCGACCCAAAAACGGGTCCGACTCGACCAGATTCAGTCCTCCGCCGTCGAACGGGCAGAACACCATGTGGTCGGGAAATTCCTTGCTACACGTAACGCATCGCTTCATAACAAAGCCGAAAAGGGGAAAGGAACGCGACGCACGCCTGCCGCGGGACCAATTGTGAAAGGTAAGATTGCGAACGGTGCGGCAAGACTAACGAACCCCCGTTCGCTTTGTCAAACCGAGCGCTGTCGGCCCGTTCAGGGAACCGAGAAACACGGTGAAATACCCGATAAGTTCTTCCCGGACCGACATTTCAGTCCGTCAGGCGGGCTTTTTCGGTCCGCGGGAAGGCGACCCGCCGGCTCCCGGTAAATCCGACCCCGATCTGCTTCACCGTCAATGCCAGTGAGGCGGCGGGATTCAGGACCGGCGGATGGATGCCGTCGAAGCGATACACCCGTGCCGCGTGACACCGGCTCACCCCGTCCGGCGCGGCCCGTTCGACCGCCGCGTCGAAAATGATCCGATTTCCTTCGACAGTCGTCCCGTCGGAAATCGCCGCCAGCATCGGGAAGCGATCCCGACCCGTCGCCGGATCGACGAAACTGACGGTGGCCCGCGCTCCGTCGCCACCCGCCACCACGACCAGCAGCGAGCGACCGGGAACCAGAAAAACCGCTTCGATGGCGGAAACGGTGGTGTCGAACCGGAATCCGGTCCGGGTATTGATGACCGTCAGCGGACTTTCCCACGACGTCGGCTCGACCGGCGCGTCGGGTTCGTGCAGCACCAGCCGGTACTTCCCCGCAAATGCCTGAAACGTCAGCGGATCGGACGGCAACGGTCGAAACATGACCTTCGTCAGTACCAGTCCGGCACGCCTTCCCTGAACGGCGGAGGCCGGGACAGTCAGGGCGAGTCCAAAGGCAATCACTGGAAAAATGGCTGGAAACCGACTCATGACTGCTCAATCGCCTCCCTGGCCGGCAACCGGGCACCGCTTTTTCGGGTTCGCCCCACCTCGGACGCGAGCGACCAGGCCCCGGTGATGTCGCGCCAGACGTTGATGGCCGACAGGGCGCAGGCCATCGTTCCCTGCCCCGGAAAAACCGTGTCGCCCACGACCCACAGCCCCGGAATGTTGAAATCGCGCGGGCCGTTCGCGAAAAGATTGCTGTTCCAGAGCCCGGTCCGGATGCCGCCGACCATGCCGCGTTCCCGCAACGTATAGTCCTTGAAGGTTTTCGGCGTTCCCGGCAGCAGAAAATCGATTCCTTTTCGAATGTCGGGAAAGACCCGTTCGACCGCCGCCAGCGCCCGTTCGGCCAGTTCGGCCTTCTTCGCAGCGTAGGCTTCGGGCGACAGCCCTTCCCAATCGGCGACGTTCGTGTGGGTCGAAACGTTGAGCGTCCGCTTGCCCTCCGGGGCCGAAAGCCGGTCGTCGGCTTCCGAAAGCGACAGAAAACAACTGTTGCAGTCGCGGAACGCCGCGTCGTACTGCACCAGGACCTGATGGTTGAGCGGCGTGTCCGCCGGAATCACCGATGCATCCACCCCGATATAACAGGTAAACGCGCCCCAGCCCTCCCCGGCATTTTTCACCGGACGCGCCGGAAGCGGTTTCCGGTCACCGTTTACCAGTCCCGGCACATTCCAGACCGGGGCGTTCAGCACCACCCGACCGGCCCGAAATTCCTGACCGGTTTCCGTCCGGATCAGAAATTCGCCATCCGCCAAGGGAACGATTTCGCGAACTTTCTGGCGGCGCTTGAAAACCCCGCCCAGCCCCCGAAACGCCTCGGTGTGCGATTTCACGAAGGACTTCATCCCGCCCCGCGTACGCCGGATGCCGTGCCGGTAAATGTCGAGACCGGCGGCGGCGTTGGCAAACGGCGCGCGTTCGACGGTTTCCTGGGTCGTAATCAGCAAAAGTCCATCGAGAAAGGCCCGGAACGGTCGGTTTTTCTCAAGTTGGTAGCGCTTCAGGACCGATTCGACCGTCGAAAACCCGATTGGGAGCAGTTTGAAGACGGCGGGCGACACCAGCCGAAGGTTTGAAATCAGGTCGCGGGGCGTCCGAAGCGGCAGGGCGGGCAGTTTTTCGGTCATCCGCCAGAGAATGTCGGCGGTCCGGTCAACCAGTTTCCAGAAATTCGTCAGTTTCACGGCTTCGGCGGGCGAATTCGCGAATTTCGCGACCCGTTCCCGCTCCCAAAGCGCGCGGTCGTGAAAAATATCCACCGTCCGGTCCGGCAGATGGACCCGAACACACTCGACGAGGGTCGAAGGCGGTTCGGCAACCCCAAGTTTTTCATAGACTTGCGAATGCAGCCCGGAGCCGTCGAGGCCCATCAGGACCGTCGCGCCGACGTCGAAGTTGTACCCCTGATGGTAAAAATACCCGGCGCAGCCGCCCGGCTTGTCGTGCGCTTCCAGTAAAAGCGTCCGGTAGCCGTCACGTTGCAGCAGCGCCGCGGCGGTAAACCCGCCGACGCCCGCGCCGACCACCACGGCATCATAGAATTCGTTTTTGAAATGATGTGGAGACACGGAATTGATGATACCGATGGGGTACAGGATGGAAAACCCCGCTCCGCCGGTTCATTTCGCGCCCCGGCCATTGAACCGGAGCGTGTTTTGGCGAGAATCAGGCCAAACCGTCATCCGATCTGCTTTCATGAACCGGGTGAAACAGGGTTTTCGAGGAAATCCGACATGAAAAACGCACCTTTGAACGAATCCAAGCCAAAAAAATCGCGATTTTTCGACTTCTTCATCTACTTTTTCGGCGTCCTCACCGGCAGCCAGCTCGAACCGGACAACCCGAGCCTCTACCTGAGCCGCGGGACGGCGCATCATGAAAAAGGACGCTACGAC
>JAAFHI010000943.1 GCA_013298335.1 Actinomycetota bacterium | reverse complement strand
ATTTCCCGCGCCGAGCTTGAAGTACGCCGTGACCGGACGCCCGACAAACAGATCGGGAATCGGCGACGGCGTCAGCATCGCGACCGTTTCGCGGTTTTCGCCGTCAAACGCCCGCAGGTCGGTCAGCACCGGGCGTCCGATTTCACGGGCCACGCCACGCAACGCGCTTTCAAGTTGCTCGCCGGGGACGACAAACGTCGCCGTGCCGCCGCCCAGCGAGGCCAGCCGCCGCAGAAATCCGTCGCTGACCGCCGTGTCGATGCCGATGGTGAACAGTCGCGCATCGCCGAGATTCCGTTGAACTTCCTTCAGCGCGCTCGATTCGTCGCCAACCTCGCCGTCGGTCAGAAGTACTAAAATCGGCATCCGGTGCGCATCTGCGCCGCGGGCGGCCACGGCCTTGAGGGCGGTCGAAAGCGCTTCGGTGAGTTCGGTGCCGCCGCGCGCGTCAACCTGGCGAAGCCAGTTTTCACCGGCGGCGAGTCCCTCCTCGTTGGCGACGCGAAACACGCCGTTGTCGAACCAGTCCATCCGGTCGTCGAAGGCGAGCAGCCCGAAGCGGTCACCGGGCGTGAGCGTCCCGAGCACGCCGAGACTCGCCCGAATCGCGCTCGTCATCTTCCCGCCGCCCATCGAACCCGAGCGGTCCACCAGAAACACGATGTCGCGCGGCACGGCGACGGCTTTCGCGCCGACCGGCGGCGTCAGCGTCAGAAGCGCGTGGCGTTCGCCGCTGGCGGACGTGAACACTTTCACCGCCGGACGAATCTCGCCGCCCGCGGTTTTCCAACGCAGGACGAAATCGCGGTTGAGCGGCTCGTTTTCGAGCGCGAGCGAAATTTTCGCCCCGCCGTTCGCGAGGCCGAGTTTCGTCGCGTGCTGCGAACAGACGAGTTCTTCGAGCGTTCCACCCGCGAATTCGACGGAAATTGCCAGCCCGACCTTCGGATCGAAGCCCGGCGCGAGGCGCGGCGGCGTGATGCGCGAGGCGTCCGGCACGCGGTCGGTGTCGGCTTCGACCCCGTCCCCGACGCTGTCGCGGTTTACCGCCGACCCGGCAATGTAGCGCGGCGCGACCACCGTCGGCAGCCGCAGTTCGGTCGCGCCGTCGGAAAAGAAGGGGAGCGATTCCGCGTAAACGATTCTCACAACGGCGGTTTCGCCCGGCGGCAGATTTCCGACCTGCACCGTGAACACATCGTCTCGTTCCTGTTCGAGAATCGCCGCCCGGCGGCCTTCCTGAATCGCCTCGGCGTATTGCCGCCGCGCTTCCTTCCGTTCGGCGACGGTTCCGACGAGCGTCCGACCGGCGACGGTCAGTTCGAAGGTCGTCACCGCCGCGCCGCCCGAAAGCGGAAAGATGTAGACGGCTTCGAGCGGTTCGGTGAAGCCGTTCGAAAAGGTCTGGATGACCTCGACTTCGGCGATGCGTTCGACCACGCGCGCGGTGACGGCCACCCGTTCGAGCGGCAGCGGCGCGCGGCCTTCCGGGCGTTCGACGGACAGTGTACCGACCTCGCGTGTCCGGGCGACGCGGTCTTCGTTCAGCATTGGAATCGGATTCGACTGGGTCATATGAAATGGCTCCTTGTAAATCGCTTCTTTATAGAGAGGACCGCAGCGCGGCGACCGCGGCGCGGATGATTCGGTCGAGTTCGGCGGCGTCGGCGGGCGGCGACCAGTCAGCTTCGGCCATCAGTTTCAAACCCGGCGAGAGGACGAACTCCCGCCAGACCGTCGGTTTTACCGCATTCTCTTTCGCCTGTCCGTTGGTTGTCACGGCGGCGATCAGCGCGTCGAGTTCGGTTTCGGACCGCCCGAACAGCCGCTCCTGAATTTTTGCGAGCGGCAGTCCTTCCAGTTGCAGCGCCTTGATGGCGACCAGCCGCCGGACGTGCCCGGCGTCGTAAACCGCCTGGCGTCCCGCGATGCGGGGCCGATGGAGCAGGCCGAGCGTCGTGTAGTACCGTACCGCCCGGATGTCGGGCGCGGCGGTTACGCGACCGTCCGACTGGGCGTCCGCCAGCCCCAGACGCGCCAGCTCGCGTTCGGTTTCCGTACAAAGTTCCTCGATGGTCATGGGCGTCGTGTCGTTCATTGCAGTAATTTAGGAGAATTGGTGTAACAGTGTCAAGAAAAAAGGGATCAGGGATCAGGGAACAGGTTTGGAAGGCAGGTTTGGGGGATTGGGTTCTGGGTTTTGGGGTGAAGAAACAGGAAGTATCTGGTTGGAAATACAAAAGGAGTCGGACAACTCCGACTCCTGTTTCAACTCCCGGTAATGCGTTTTTTCTTGATCTCCGCCGCCTGATCCCTGGTCCCTTTGTCTTTCCTGCCTGATCCCTGATCCCC
>JAAFHI010001010.1 GCA_013298335.1 Actinomycetota bacterium | reverse complement strand
TGGGGGCGTCGGACGCGGCACCGCCGGATGGGACGGAACCGTCGTCGCCCCGACCTGGGGGGAATGCGCGGGTCTGTTTTCCACCGTGGTCGCGTCGGGCGGGGCCAGTGGCCGGATCGCGTTCGCCTCGACCGTCGGCTTGCCGACGCCGGGCGGCGGCGTCAGCGGACGGGTCACCGGCGCGGGCGGCGCGGCGGCCTGCTGCATCGAGCGGATTTTCTCGAGCCAGTCGCGGGCCTGCTTGTTGTTGGCGTTGATCGCCAGCACCTTGTTGAGACACCAGGCGGCGTCCTTCGGCGTCAGCGAAACCGAGGCCCGCCACATCCAGGCAGCCTCGTTTTCCGGATCGAGTTCGGTCACCTCGATCAGCAGGGGCCGGGCCCGGCCCTTGTCGCCGGCCTTGGCGGCGGCGATGGCCTGTTGCAGCAATTCCGCCACACTGGGTTGATTCGGCTCTGACATCTCTCGTGCGCCCTCTCCGCAACGGGTGGCGGTCGACAACCGCGCGGCCTCCGAATCGGACGCCGAAAGTACAGTGTCTTGAAAAAACTTTGCAAAAATGATGCAGGGTGACACGGAATCCTAGAGGAACTTCCACATCACCCGCAACGTGACAAATTCACAGGATAAAAAATCAGGGTAAATCCTGTCGTTTATCCGGTTTGCCGGAAACGGCGGTCAATACAGATTGGGTACGTAGAACTGCTCGCTGCGCGGCGGACGCTGGTAGTTGCCCGCCGGAATGCGCGGCGGCAGGTCCATGACTTCGAGCGGCAGGTCCTCGTACGGCACCTTCGCCAGAATGTGGCTCAGACAGTTGAGCCGCGCCCGTTCCTTGTCGTTGGCCTCGACCGTGAACCACGGCGCTTCGGGAATGTTCGTGTGGCGGAGCATCACGTCCTTGGCTTTCGAATACTCAATCCAGCGGTTGCGTGATTCCAGGTCCATCGGACTTAGTTTCCACTGCTTGAGGGGATGGTTGATTCGCTGCTGGAACCGCCGCTCCTGCTCGTCGTCGCTCACCGAGAACCAGTACTTCAGGAGAATGATCCCCGACCGGACGAGCATCCGCTCGAACTCCGGACAGGACCGCATGAATTCGTCGTATTCCTCGTCGGAACAGAATCCCATCACCCGCTCGACCCCGGCCCGGTTATACCAACTGCGGTCGAGTATCACCATTTCGCCCGCCGCCGGCAGGTGCTGGACGTACCGCTGGAAGTACCACTGGGTCCGCTCGCGGTCGGATGGCTTGCTCAACGCGACCACCCGGCAGCCGCGCGGATTGAGACCCTCCATGATGCGCTGGATGGTGCCGCCCTTCCCGGCGGCGTCGCGCCCCTCGAAAATCAGCACGACCTTCATTTCCCGATGCTTGATCCACCGCTGCATCTTGCTCAGTTCGACCTGGAGGCGGAAGATCTCCTGTTCATAAAACTTCTTTGAAAGCGACTCATGGGACGCCTGGAAATCCTCCTCATGCGGGCGCTCGCTCTCGTCCTGGTGGACAGGTGAGGGGACCGGCGCGCCTCCTTTTTCCTTTTTCTGTTTCTTCTTGCTCTTTTCCTTGTCTTTTTTGTCTTTGCTCATAATGTCGCTCCTGAATTTGGGTGAAATGACCGTCCGGACGTTCCGCGCCGAGAGATAGGTCGGGCGGAAAACGACGAGCGTCGGCCATGACGACCGGTACGCTCCTGCATTCAACCTGCTTATTTCTGGAAATCCGTGAGACGTCATTGTGCGCTCGTCGGGGAAACCGGCGCAACCGGGAACTTTTGGGCAGCAGTCAGTGGCCAGTGGCCAGTGGCCAGCAGTCAGTGGTCAGTAGTCAGTGGTCAGCAGTCAGTGGTCAGTAGTCAGTGGCCAGCAGTCAGTGGTCAGTAGTCAGTAGTCAGTAGTCAGTAAGACGGATTGAAAGCCCGTGGAGCGGGTGAAAGATCGTTAGCCCCGGATGAAGCGAGTCCGCGAGCGGGAATCCGGGGTATGCGAGTGGGAATCCGGGGAATCGCGGAGGCGGGCGGAATATCGTCGGGAAGGGGGAGGCGTCCGTCATTCACCCACGGCTTGGGCGGCTTGACGCTTCTCCGACCGAGCCGATATTAGTAGTCAGCAGCCAGTCGCCAGCAGCCAGAGAACTGACCACTGACTGCTGACCACTGACTACTGACTGCTGACCACTGACTAC
>JAAFHI010000630.1 GCA_013298335.1 Actinomycetota bacterium | reverse complement strand
CAAACCAACGGAAGCAGGCTTTCCCACCTTATTTTTCGGGAAGTTTGGTCTAGACAATGGGGAGCCCTTCAGTTTGAGTGATCGCTTCCCGGTACTGGTCGGCATCGAACCTGAGGGAAGGAATACACAGGTCTCCCATTTCGAAATCGTCTTCAGAACGAATTTCGTTCCATTCGAAGATGTTTCCCGTCTGCCTGATTTCACAGGAGATCACCCCGCAATAGTCACAGCCGCAATGACATCGATACAAGACCAACCTCCCCGTCCCGAACTGATTGGAGGGGGTGATTTGGCCGAAAAATTCTTGCAAAACCCAGTCAGAGTTCTTGTATTCAAGGGAAGTTGCTGCGTCTAGGGATCCAACCCCAAGTTGATCGGCGAGAGACTCTCCATCAATGAAAAAGTCCCATAGCCGAATGTGTACGGGGGAATTTTTGAATACTGCGGTGTGTTCACGAGAGCGAATCTCGAATTTGTTCAGCTTCATCGAACCAATCTCCCCTCAGTCATTGACCGAGGGTAAACCACCCTGCCAAACAAAAAAAGACGGGAAGCGTTTCCGCCTCCCGTCAATATTTCAAATTCAATCGGCAATCAGTACTGCCAGTTGACGTTCACAAAACCTACGCCGTTCGCGGGAACGGTGTAGGTGTGGTTCGCGCCGTTTTCCCAGACGACGGTGCCGTCCGCCTTGATCTTGATGAACTTGAACTGGATGGTCGTCCCGGCGGGGACGCTCGTGTTGATGAACCAGTTCGGGTAGTTGGGCGTGTTCATCGGACCGACGGCGGTGCTGAAGGTCGTGCCCCAGTTGCCGAGTTCGACGACGTTGCCCGTGAGGTAGATGTTGTCGCCGGGGCTGGTCGGCGAGGCGTTGATGACGGTGAAGGTGACCGGAATCTGCGCCGCCGTGAGGACCGTGAAGTCGCTCGCGTTGGAAACCTGCGCTGATGAATTGGTGACGGTCACGCTGTAGGTGCCGGCGGCGACGGCGGGAACGGTGCAGACGATTTTCTTGTCCGTCCACGACACGATGGTCGCGGCGGTGGTGCCGAATTTCACGGAACCGGCGGTCGTTCCGAATTTCGTGCCGCCGATGGTGACTTTCACGCCGGGCTGCGCGCTGGTCGGTCCGACCGAGCCGAGGCGGGGCGGCTGGGCCGCGTTGTCCACGTAGCTCCAGACCGAAACCGAATTGGCCGGAATCGAAGTCGTTGCCACGGGGTTGTTTCCGCCGGTGCCGGTATTGACGGTCACTGAAACGCCGCCGAGCTGGTTGGTGAGCCGGTCGGTGTAGGTCCCGGGGGGCAGCGTGGTGATTGCTCCCGACACGTTGGTGGCGGTTGCGCCCTTGTTGATGGCGACGAGCACGACGCTGTTGAAGAACTTGCGTTCATATACATAGACGTCGCTGTTGATCCACCGCTGCTGGGTCGTGCCGTAGCCGAGCGCGCGGTTGGTCTGGCGCAGGTCGGAGAGTTTCTTGATGACCTGGTAGGCGGTCGTCGTGGTGGAGAACTGGTTGTTCATCCACGGGCGGTTGTACGGGTCGGTCCCGCCGTTGGTGTTGTTGAACAGATACTGTTCCGTGCCGTAGAAGATGCAGGGAATGCCGCGGCTCGTCAGAATGTAGGCCAGCGCCTGATGCAGCCGGGTCTGGTTGTTGTTGAGCGTCAGGAAGCGCGACATGTCGTGGTTGTCCACGAAGGTCACCTGGTCGTTGGCCCATTTGAAGTCCACGTTTTCCTGTCCCATCGTCGCGTCAAGCTGGGTGAACGAGGCGTTCGAGCCGAAGACGTTGCGGATGGACTGGTTGAGCGGGAAGTCGAGCAGGGAAATGCCGCTCTTGTTGGCGAATTTCGCGGAATCCTTGTAGAGCGGGTCGCCCGTGGTGCTCTGGTACCACTCGCCGAAGTAGAAACTGTCGCGGTTGGTATAGCCCTTGTTGGCCATGACGTACTGCCAGCCCCACGTCAGATGTTTCACCGCGTCAACGCGGAAGCCGTCCACGCCGTGCTGCTGGAGCAGCGTCATCGAGTCGAGCAGATACTGGCTGACGGTCGCGTTTTCCTGATTCAGATCGCTCAGGAAGGACAGCGCGTAGTACTGCGTCTCGTACCGGTTGTCGTAGTTGGAAATGTTCGGATTGTGGTGAAAGTAACCGCTCGGGTCGTTGTTGATGTCGGCCATGAACGTGCCGTTGTTGTAGAACGCGCCAAATTCACCCGAATTGTTGGGCGTGGTGTGGTTCGGGGCGAAGTCCACGACGACCTTGATGCCGTTGGCGTGGCAGGCATTCACCATGCTGTCGAAGGCCGTCCAGGAATTTGAAGCATCGCCGAAATGTTCCTCGATGCGTTTGAAGTCGCGCGCCCAGTAGCCGTGGTAGCCGATGCCGGACGTAGTGCTCACATTGCAGTTGTCGAAGGGCGGCGAAATCCAGATGCAGGTCACGCCCATTCCCTTCAGATACGGTATTTTGGCCTGAATCCCGGCGAAATCTCCCCCCTGGTATTTCGTCAGATCGGTATGCGTCGCATCGTAGAGACCGCTGCTCTGCGCGGGATTGTTGTTGGCGCTGTTGCTGTCGAAAAAGCGGTCGGTGAAAATCTGATAGATGACTTCATTCTTGAAATCGTCGGCAAAGGCGGTCGCGGGAGCGAGGATCAGCCAGCAGGCGAGCAGGGCGACGCTCCACTTCCTCCATTTGGAAGCAAACATTGTGAATATCTCCGTAAGGTTGACGCTCATCGGGAGCGGTTTCTCCGACAGTGGTCGGCGCGCGGCTTTGTCCGGTTTGGGTATGGGGAAAAGGTGCGCCTGTGGGACCGAATGGATTCTCGACGGGGTGTGACCGGAGACGACGGGGCGATTCGGGGGGATGAATGCAACCCGTACAGGTAGCCGGTCGGATTTGAAAATCCTCAGATTTGCACGAAAGAGATTCCTGTCAGGATTCCTTCGGGCTTCGGTTGTCGCGCAGGAATGTAAGATTCAATACAAAGCCGATTCTGGCAAGGTGAAAATCAATGTCGGCTGGTTTTTCCTGTATTTTGTCGGATTGTTTCGAGTCCGTCCCTCACAAAAAGACAATCTGTCGGTCGGGTGTGTCATTGCCGCGTCATGATGGGCGGCCAAAACCGGACCACGGAAGAGTGGTACAGCGGCTACGCCGCCTAATGTGCGGAATGGCTCTGCCTTTCCGCACCGGTTCGTTCAGAGGATTGAGGGCTTCAGCCCGGAGCATCCGCTCGGGGCCTAGCCCCTCGCCAGGTTTTGGGGGAGTGCGTGGCGGAAAGGCAAAGCCATTCGGCACATCCGGCGGCACAGCCGCAAAACATTCCAATCATTGGAAGTTTTTCAATCTGGTGTGCCTGGGTTGAACCGTGCCG
>JAAFHI010000688.1 GCA_013298335.1 Actinomycetota bacterium | reverse complement strand
GCTCGGTCTGCCGTACGAGGCCCTCTCGCGCCGTCGCCAGCGAAAACTTTTCCGCGACATCGCGCGCCACCGGTTTCTTTTCGGGCGAGGAATGACCTCCGACGATACCGAACACACCTGCTTCGTCGCCGGGGCCCTGCTCGTTCACGGCGTCCGCCGGATGTTGCCGCCCTATTGAACCGGATCAGGATTCGGCAAAAGAAAAAAGTCGCCGTCGGAATCGTCCGGCGGCGACTTTCTCCTTTGAAATGAAGGTGTTTTATCCCTTGCGCTTGGCGCGGGCGGCCGGCGCGGGCGTCGTCACGCGCTGGCGATCTCGCTTCTGGTAGGCGATACCGCGGCTGGCACGATTTTGCTGGTTTGTCAGGCGGGCGCGTTCCTTTTTGGTCACGCGACCGTCGGCTTGGGCGGCGGCTTCATTTTCGGCGATGCGGCCCTGCCGGTTTTGAAGTTGCTGCTGTTCCTCGGGGGTCAGGCGGCCCGACTGGACGCCCTGGTCGATGCGGGTCTGCTGCTTCGTCTGGCGTTTGTCGATGCGCGGCGTATTGGTATTTCCGGAAGTACCGTCCTGTGCGAAGGCCGACAGGGTCAGGCCGAGAGCGAAAGCGGCGGTCATGCCGCCCGCGATGATCTTTTTCAATGTCATGGTCACTCCTATGCGGTTTTCGATGTGTGTCGCGGGTTGTATTTCAGCGACACGGCATAGGAACTCGACCGGGTGAAAAAAGTTTGGGGAATTGGCGAAGATTGCCCTCCTCAAAAAAGTTCTTTCGACCCAAATAGTAGTCCGTGCCCTTTAGTAAGCCTTTGATAATCAATGTTTTGTGGAGTTAGGGCGGTTTTCGTTCAGGTTCATGACTGGCTCTGTTCGGTTATGAATGTTGATCCCGAAAAACGTGTTCGAACTCATGGGAATGTGTCTGGACTATGATAAACACGGTCTGGACAAAGAGATTCTGTCAAATCGGCCTAAACGGTTACGTTAAAAAACGAAAGAGGTGGAATGAATGCAGAGTTCTGTAATGAAAGGCTTTGTGGTTTTGTTTGCGGTGATTCTGCTGAGTTTGGTTTCGGTTGCCCAAACGCCTGAGCGGGTTGATTTTGAAAAACAGGGCCCGGCGCTCGTGTGGGAGCAAAGAGTAGCCGCCAAAGGCAGTAAGTCTTTTGTTTTCTTCGCGAAAAAAGGTCAAAAGCTATTGCTCAGTTTTATTGACGATACCAATGTCGGCTCAATGGATTTGGGCAAATTCTCGGTGGAGCCAAATGGCGATGGCCTGGAAATGGTCATTGAAGTCTCCAAGGACTACACGTTCTCCGTTACCAACAACAGCAATAAAGCTACCAGTTTCCGCATTTTCATCACCCTTGAAAAAGACAAGGCCGATGGTGGTTCAAACGCATCTTCCGAGGGCGGCGCGGACTCAAATTTCGAAAGAGTCACATTTGCAGCCGGTGAATCTTCGACATATCTGACACGGAACATTCCCGCCAACGACTCGCATGAATTCATTTTCAATGCCAGGAAGGGGCAGACGCTTGGTTTTACCGTCGCCTACGACTTTAAAGTCAGTGATGTTGAAGCCTTTTTGACCGAACCGGGTTCGCAGGATATTTCTCTCACGACGGGTCCGAAAGCGCCCAACGAATTCGTTGTTCAAAAAACCGGAGACCATCGTTTATTGGTAAGAAATCTAACCCGAAAAAAAATTACGATTACTCTTTACCTTGATATTGAGACGACTGGAAAGGATTCCGCCTCCGGCGACGCTGACGCCCCCTATTCCGAACGGGTTCAGTTTCCTAAAGGCGCGGTTGATGTGCGTTTTGAACGTACCATCAATGCGAACTACGAGTTCATCTTCTACGCCCGGAAGGGTCAACGAGTGAACTTCGACGTTGGTGGTAACACGGCTTTGGATATTTTTTTGTACGAACCGACTCGTGATAATCCCAAGTTGAAACAGGTACCAGATCAACTGGAAGAGTTTATTGTTCAAACAACCGGTGACCACCACATCACCGTTAAAAATACATCCGGCAAGCGCACGAAGATAACCTTTTATCTGTATATCGAATAATCAAACAGATGAAAGATTCGGGAACGGTTCAGGAGACTGGAACAATCAGTTTTCCGCAAACAAAACGAACTGGAGGGTTTCAGCGTGCGTTTTGAAATACTTCGCTAAAACTGTTCCACGGCAGTCCGCGGGAAATTGAGACAACCTGTCCTGGCGTTGCGTAGCCGACGCAATGAGATACCTTCTTCTCATCGCGTCGGCTACGTCAGGAATTTAATCCAGTAACGGAATGCATCAATCCTGAGTGGCCAGGTTTAGTCCTTCGTTTTTTCCAGCCCGTAGCGTTTGCGTTTGAGAATCAGTCCCTGCCGGGTGAGGCCGAGTTCCTTCGCGGCGTGGGTCACGTTGCCCTTGTGGCGTTCGAGGCAGTCGCGAAGCATCCGGCGTTCGAGGTCCTCGACGGCTTCGGAGAGCGAGCGACCGGGCATCGGGAATTCCCCGGTCATGCGGCGTTCGGAAAGCCGCGCCGGGATGAGATTCGCGCCCGAACGGCGTTCCGGCGGCAGCGACCGTTCCCAGATTTCCGGCGAAAAACTGTCCGGCGTGAGAACCGAGTCGGTCTCGGCGAGCGCGACGGCGCGTTCGATTTCGTTTTTCAACTGCCGGACGTTCCCGAGCCACGGGAGTTCGATGAGCCGTTCGAGCGCGGCTTCCGACAGCCCGATTTCCTTGCTTTCCCGTTTGGCGCACTCGCGCAGCAGGTAGCGGATGAGCACCGGCAGGTCCTCGCGCCGGTCGCGCAGCGGCGGCACATGAATCCGGACGACGTTGAGGCGGTGGAACAGGTCCTCGCGGAACGCGCCGCGCTCGACGTCGAGTTCGAGGTTACGGTTGGTCGCCGCGACGATCCGGACGTCAACTTTAATCGGATGTTCCTCGCCGACCGGGTGGATTTCGTGTTCCTGAAGGAAGCGGAGCAGCTTCGGCTGGACGTTGAGCGACAGTTCGCCGATTTCGTCGAGAAAGAGCGTGCCGCCCGCCGATGACCGGATGATGCCGGGCGCGCTCTTGTTCGCGCCGGTGAACGCGCCCTGCCGGTGACCGAAGAGGCGGCTTTCGACCAGTTCCGCCGGAATCG
>JAAFHI010000395.1 GCA_013298335.1 Actinomycetota bacterium | reverse complement strand
GGACGGGCATTTTTCAGCTTCCGTGACTGATCCGACGACTGGGCGTACCGAATCGCAGTGGTTCGATCTGCGGGTGACCCGCGAGGCGATTCACGTTTACATCGAAGAAAATCCGACGGTGTATCGGGGACTCCCGCCCCTTTTGAAAATACGGACCGCCCGCGCGGACGGAACGCCAGTCGCCTGCGATATCAGTCTTTTCGAGGCGCCGATTTTCGACGGGAAACTCTCCGCCGGTTTGAGGGGAGACGCCGAACCGGCGGTTTTGCTGGGACAGACGCAAACCAGTCGCTACGGTCTGGGGAAAATCGGAGAACTCATCGTTCCGAAACTGGTCGAGCAGGGCATTTTCGGACTGTCGCTGGTTGCCCGGAGCGCGGATGGCGCGGCCGGGAAATTCCACACGACCGTCATGGTTTCGGATGAACCGGTCATCCGGGTGATGACGGATGCGCTGCTGTACCGCAGCGGCCAGCCGTTGGCGGTCGAAGTGCTGGCGAGCGAAGGCGTCGCGCCGGACGAAACGGTCATTGTTCAACTGGCGGATGACCAGGGTTTCGTCGGCGCGTTGAACCTTCGCCTGAAAGGACGGCGCGGGCGGGTGACATTCACCGAAACCGGCGCGTTGCATGGGCCGGTGACGATCGTCGCGGTCTGTCCGTTCACGAGGTCGGGTTCGACTCTTTCCGCCGCGCCCCGGACGGTCCTCTTTCCGGAAAAACGCGATCTGCTGACGGTTACGGCCACCCCGGACAAGTCGGTGTATCGGCCCGGCGATCCGGCGACGCTCGCGTTTGCCGTCCGCGACGGTGAAGGACATCCGGTCGAAAGCGCGCTGGGGGTGGCCGTGATCGACCGTTCGCTCAATGAGCGGTTTCGCCGTGAATCCCCGCGACCCTTTCCCGGATTCGTCAATCGAAACGAATTGGCGGAATGCGCCGGCGTGAAGTTGAAGGACCTTCAGGCGCTCGATCCCGCGCAACCGCTGCCTCCCGACCTGGCGGCGGTCGCGGAGAACATTCTGACTCAGGCCGAACGGCTTTCGGATTCGCAGGTCGGAGAGGCCGGTGACGGCCCCGGTCGCCTCGATGAATGGGCTTTTTTCACCCTGTTCGAAAAAGCGCTCAATCCGGTTGGCCGGGTCCTCGACATCGAATATGAAAAGGCGGACCGGAAGTCGTACCCAAGGGACGATGCGTCGGTCCGCTCGATTCTGGCCCGGAACGGCATCGTGTTCGAGGATCTGCGCGATCCGTGGGGACAGCCCTTCCGGCTTGCCTTCGGATATGAGGGCATCGATGAAGTGCTTTTTGCCGTCAGCGCCGGTCCCGACGAGCAGCCCGACACGGACGACGATCTGCGCCGGGTACTGGTCAGACGGCGGTATTTTCTGCCCGTCATCGAGGTGCTCGACCGAACCGCCGCCGAATATCGGGCACGAACGGGAAATTTCATTGGAGACGCCGACACGCTCGTCGCCGAACTGAAGCGGAACGGACTCGATTTCAATGCGTTGCGCGACCCGTGGGGGCATCCCTACCGGATCACCGTCGAGCCGAATTTCAAGGACCTGGTGCTGTCGGTCGTCTCTATCGGGCCGAATGGTTTTATTGATCCCCGTTTTGGCGACGACTTCACGCTGTGGGAATTGCGCGCTCCATTTTTCCTGCGGGAAATTGTCCGTGTGCAGCAGGCGTTGCGGAAAAACGACGATGCCCGGGCGGCATTCCCGACCACGGCGGCGGAACTGCGGGCGGTGCTGAAAGCGGACCGGGTGGATTTCGACATGCTGACCGATGCCTGGACGCACCCGGTCTGGCCGCGATTCACGAACCGGTGGCGAAAGGCCGAGCGGCGGCGCATCGAATCCGTCGCCGGGCCGAACGGCGCGAAGCAGACCGGAATTCTGGTCCAGCCGCTGGAGCAGCAGGTCGTGAAACTGGAACTCGTCAGTCCGGGCGAGGACGGAAAGCCCGATACGTGGGACGATTTCCCCCTTGCGACCATCTGGCGGATCGTGAGCGAACGACCTGCCGGAACGCCTTTCGTGCAACCGCCTTCGGGGCGAGTCATTCAGCCGCCGGCTGAACCGGGCAAGGGAAACGTGACCGGACTGGTTCGCGATCAGTCCGGCGCGGTCATCGGCGGCGCGACGGTCAACGCGACGGATACGAAAACCGGGCGCGAATACAAAACCACCACCTCGGACGGGCCGTTTCTGCTGGCCGGCCTGCCGGTCGGGAAATACGACATCGCCTTTTCCGCCAACGGATTCCGGACCAATCTTCAGCGTGAGGTGGAGATTTTTGACCTGACCACCTTTGAACTCGATATGGAACTGGAAGCCGAAGGCGGTTCCGACATGGTCGAGATCAGCGCGGGCGGGGCAGTACAGGTGAATGCGTCCTTTTCTGCGCTCTCAAGTTCGCGCGTGATCCGTGAACTGCCGGTCAACGGGCGGCATTTCGGTCAGCTCGTTCTGCTTCAACCGGGGAGCGTCGGTACCACGCCGCGGGTGCGCGAGTACTTCCCGGAAACCCTGCTCTGGCAGCCGGAAGTCATCACCGATAGCCGGGGCCGCGCGCGGATTCCCTTCAAGCTCGCCGATACCCTGACGACGTGGCGGATGTCGGTCATCGCCTCGACGGCGGATGGCCGCATCGCCACCGCCGAGCAGGATATGACGACCTTTCAGCCGTTCTTCGCCGAACTCGACCCGCCGCGCGTCCTGACCGAGGGCGACGAAATCGCGCTCCCGGTCGTGGTCCGCAACTATCTCAAGACCGACCGCGACGTGACGGTCGATCTGGCCCCGGCGAAGTGGTTTGCCGCCGCGAATGACGGCAGCCGGCGTGTTGTCGTGAAAGCCGGGGATTCCGCCACGGTTTCAATTCCATTCCGGGCCACGCACTCCGTCCGGGATGGCCGGCAGCGCGTCACGGCGCGTTCCGAGTCCGATGGCGACGCGGTCGAGAAACCGGTGACGGTACATCCCGACGGCATCGAGCGGACGGCGACGACGGGCGGCGTTTTCGGTGAAACGGCGACGTTCGAGACGACCGTTCCGGCGGACGCGCTGCCGAATTCCGGGCGGATGGAACTCAAGATTTATCCGAATTTCGCGGCGCACGTATTCGAGGGCATCACGGGGATTCTTCAGCGTCCGCACGGGTGCGGCGAGCAGACGATTTCCTCGACCTATCCGAATGTACTGGTGCTGCAATACCTCAAGCGGACCGACGCGCCGGACGCGACCGTTCGGGTGGAGGCGTTGCGCAACGCCCGCGAGGGGTATGAACGCCTGCTCGGCTATCAGGATGCCGACGGCGGGTTTACCTATTGGGGAAGAGGGAATCCCGACCCGGCGCTGACCGCCTACGCGCTGCGCTTTCTGCGGGATGTCGCGGAATTTGTGCCGACCGATGAAACGGTCGCCGCCCGTGCCCGGCTCTGGCTGATCGGGAAGCAGTTGCCCGACGGAAACTGGGCCGACGGACTGCGCTGGACCGTCCCCGAACATCGGCCCGCCATTCTCATGGATACGGCCTATCTGGCGTGGACGCTGGCCGGCGCGGCGGATGCGCCCTCGGCCGCGGCGACGGAAAAAGCGCTCGCGTTTCTCGACGCGCACCGGGCGGACATCAACGAACCCTACACGCTGGCGGTATTTGCGCTCGCCGCGCGGGCAGCCGGGCAAACCGCGCTGGCGGACGCCGCCGTGACCCGCCTGCGCGGGATGGCGAAAACCTCCGGTGAAAGCGTGTACTGGTCACAGTCCGCTCCGACGCCGTTTCACGGCTGGGGAACCGCCGGCGACATCGAGACGACCGCGCTGGCGCTGTCGGCGCTCACCCCGGACCCCGGCGCAACCGACGAAACCGCCGCGCGCGCAACGACCTTTCTCCTTTCGAAAAAGGACCGCTACGGCGTCTGGCACTCGACGCAGGCCACCATCAATACCGAGCAGGCGCTGATCGCCCTCGTCGCGCCGACCCCCAACATCGCCGACCGGACGATCCGGCTGACGGTGGACGGCAAGCCGGTGCGGACGATTGCCCTTTCGAAAAATCCGGGACTGAACGGTCCCGTCATCGTGGACGCCTCCGCCTTTGCGTCGCCCGGCCCGCATCGCGTCGTGTTCACGGCCTCGGGCAGTGGTCGCGGACTCATGTCCGCGCAGGTCGTGACCGGATGGTACGCGCCGTGGTCAACCGTGCCGCCCGCGCCGGAAACCGCGCCGAATCTGTCGGTGGCGTTCGACCGGACGACCGCGTCGGTCGGGGAAACGGTTTCCTGCTCGGTCGAAATTGCCCGGAGCGGATCCTTCGGACGAGGCATGCTCATTGCCGAAATCGGTTTGCCGCCGGGGGCCGACGTGGATCAGGGCGCGCTCGAACAGGCCATCCGCAATTTGCGCATTCAGCGGTATGACATACAACCCGACCGGGTCGTGCTCTATGCCTGGCCGCAGGGCGGCGTCACGCAATGCCGGTTCGGGTTCAAGCCGCGCTACGGAATGAAGGCGAAGACGGCGGCCTCGACGCTCTACGACTACTACAATCCCGACGCCGCCACGACGCTCGCCCCGGTGCTGTTCGTCGTTGGAGCGCGCGCTTCCAGCGCGCAATAAAATGCCCGCGTCGTTGGACCGCGGTCCATCAGGCGGCAGCGGCGGGCGCGGCTTTCGCGGGC
>JAAFHI010000968.1 GCA_013298335.1 Actinomycetota bacterium | reverse complement strand
CGGAGAACTATCGCGAGGCGACCACGCGGAAACCGATGCTGCGTTCGCGACCGGCGGCGGATTCCTGGTAGCCGGCTTTCGGGCCGCAGCGGTTGGCGGGTTCTTCAAAGGAGCCGCCGCGAACGTAGGCCCCCTCGCACCATTCCCAGACGTTGCCGAACATGTCGTACAGGCCGAACGCATTCGGCGATTTCTGTCGGACCGGATGGGTTTTGCGGCTCGAATTGCCGTCGTACCACGCCTGCGCGTCCAGACCGCCGTACCCGTCGCCCGCCGCGTATTCCCATTCGGCCACCGTCGGCAGCCGGTAGGTCAGCCCGCGTTCCCGGTCGAGTTCGTTGAGCTGGGTGATGAAGGCCGCGACGTCCGCCATCGACACCTTCTCGACCGGCAGGTCGGGTCCCTTGAAGTAGCTCTTGTTGGCCCCGGTCACCGCCTGCCACTGATCCTGCGTGACCTCGGTGCTGGCAATGTAGAAATTCTGGCCGCCGGTCGTGATCCGGATCATGGTCATGCCGATCTGGTTGACGAATTCCTTCGGCGCGGCGGGTTTCGGCGCTGGTTTGGGGGTCGGTTTCCCGGTGGGTTTTCCCGTGGTTTTCCCGGTCGGCTTCGGGTTGGCCGGTTTCGGGGTCGGCTTTTTGCCGAACGGGTTGTCCTGCCCATACGCGAGAAGCGCCACCGACAGCATCATGGCCGTCAACAATGAAAGACTGGGGAGTTTTCGCATGGCGGTTCTTTCCTCCGACGTTACTTGGCGTCCTTCGCGCACCGGAATCCGAGGGCCGCGTCCTTGGTATCGGGTGGCACTTGCGTCCGCTTGCTGCCCGAGGCGTACTTTTTATCGAGCGAGAACCCGCCGCCCCGGACGATTTTCGTTCCGGACGTCAGATTCGCCGTCGAGCCGGGATAGAGCGAGTTTTCGCTGCCCGTCCACTCGGCCACGTTGCCGGCCAGGTTGTAGACCTTCTCCGGCGTGGCGCCGTCGGCGTAATCCCCGACCGATTTTGCCTGTTCATTGCCGCTTTCGGAGCTATTGAGCTTCTTCGAATCGAAATCGTTGCCCCACGGATACTTGCGGCCTTCGGCGCCGCGCGCCGCGAATTCCCACTCTTCTTCCGTCGGCAGACGCTTCCCGGCCCATTTCGCATAGGCTTCGGCGTCATCCCACGAGACATTGCCCACCGGATAATCCCCCTCGCCTTCGGGATAGACCGCGCCCCGCCATCCCGGCGGCGCGGAGTGACCGGTCGCCTTCACGAACTTGGCGTAATCGGCGTTGGTGACTTCATTCCGGTCGATGAAGAACGACGTGACCTCGACCTCGTGGGCCGGTTTTTCAGCCGGGTCATCGGCGCTGTCGTCTCCCATCTCGAACTTTCCGCCCTTGATAAGCGCCATCCCCTCGGGAGCGGCGGGTTCGGGCGTCGGCGTGCCCTCAACCGGCGGCTTGCCGGGGTCGGTCGGGTTGCCGGGCGTGGACGGGGTATCCTTGCTCCTCAGCAGAAACCATCCGCCGGTCGCGCCGACCCCGACGACGATCAGGAAAATCACGCCGATGAGTAGCGGAATGACCGGGCTCGACTTCCGCCGCCCCCCCTGATTCGCCCCCATCGAATTGATCATTTCGGTGACGCCCGCCGGCTGGCCCGCCACCGCCGGACTCATGGTCGGATTCAGGGTCGGGTCGCCGCTTCCCTGCCGCGGGCCGCCCGAATACACCCCGGTCACTTCCACCGTCGCCGGATTCAGGCGCGGTCCCGACGTTCCCGGCTGACTGGCGACCTGCAAGGCGGCGGCCATGTCCTTGGCCGACTGGAACCGCTCGCGGTCGAACCGCCGGGTCGCGATGTCGAGGGCATTCGCAAATCCCGATGAGACATGCGGCGCGAGCTGTCGCCAGACCAGGTCCCCTGACTGAAGGTCGGTCAGTTCGCGCGGATGCTTGCCGGTCAGCAGGGTGATGGCCGTCATGCCGAGGCTGAAAATGTCGCTCGCGAAGACCGGACGCCCCGCCGCCTGTTCGAGCGGCATGAATCCGCTCGTCCCGACCATGATCGTGCTCGCCTGCGCGCCGCCCGGCTCGATCTGCGTGACTTCCTTCACCACGCCGAAGTCGATGAGGACCGGCTGGCCGTTGGCGCGCCGGATCATGACGTTGTCGGGCTTGATGTCGCGGTGAATGATCGGCGTCGGGCGGGTGTGGATGTAGTCGAGCGCCTGGAGCGACCCGAGCAGGATGGTCTTGACGATGTGTTCCGGCTGCGGGCCTTCGCGCTTC
>JAAFHI010000560.1 GCA_013298335.1 Actinomycetota bacterium | reverse complement strand
ACCACCTGATAGAACGGGTTGGTGAAGGTGTTGGTCCCGATGTTGGTCAGGGTGACGTTCAGGTTGTACTGGGTGGCGTTGTATCCGAGACCGGTGCAGAACGCCGGTGCGACGCCGCCCAGGTTCTGCTGCGTCGTTACAAAATCCACCTGGCTGTTCACATTCTGGGGACCGCCGCCATTGGTGACACCCGCGGCAAACAGCAGCGCGTTCGCCATAAGCCGCGCGCCGTCGGTCGAGGACGTCCAGAAATCACCCCGGGCATCGCTCGAAGGCGGAAAGAAATTGAGGTCCACCCGGGTTTTCCCGCCCAGCGGCGCCGGTCGGGTCGCGGCGAAAACCGTTCCGTCAGCCCAACTGGCCACCACGGTGGCCGCCGGATCGGCGAGGCCGGTCGTCCGGAAGCTTGACGAACCGCCGTTGAAACCGGTTACGCCCGTAAAAATCGGATGCGCGGGAATGGTGCCGAGCGTCTGGGGGCCCGATCCATAAGTCCCGTTCCCCTGAATGACCTGGTAGGTTCCATTTTCAAATCGCCCGCCGGTCAGGCCGAAACCCTGCGCGACGAATTGCCCAAACACCATTTCCACCACCGCACCGCCGCCGTCGCTGTAATCGGCGAGGGCATCCCCCAGGGTCACGTTACTCACACCCTGATCGGTATAGACGAGCACCGCCTGATACTGCTGAAGCGTGGCCAGCGAGGGACCGCTGACGGACGAAATGAGGATGCCGTCCACCTGCGTGAACAGTCCCGTCGCGGTCAGCTTGGCGACCACGTCATTGTTCCAGGCATCCGTGCTCGGCGCGCCGAGCACCGCGACCCGGCCACCAACGGCGACATTGGTCACCCGCAGGGTTTCCGGGTCGCGCCTGGTCGTGGGCGGTGTGACCTTTCCGACTTTCCCGCCGCCCTTGAGCTGCGAACCCGCCCGCCGGTCGGTCTGGGCATTGACGCCGATGGCGCTGATGACCAGCACCATCAGGCACAAAAATATATTCAGTTTTTTCATGAGTGTCTCCACATCATTTTCCCGCATGTCCGGGTTTTGAAATAGGTTCGGGAAGTAACGGTTTCAATCGTTTTCCCGAACAAGGACTGATTCAGACAGATGGAGGAATCTGATGAAGCAAAGTACTTGATTTATTTACTCTTATGGCAGTTTTTTTGCAAAAAAATACGACCTGAGATTTATTTTTTCCGTAAGAATTCAAAAATTCAAATCCAGCCAAAAAAAACAACAGGGACCAGGCCTGAACCTGATCCCTGCTCCCTGCTCCCTTTTTACCTGGCGAGCGTCGCCTTGACCCCCGCGACGTTCAGCGCCGGCATTCC
This sequence comes from Actinomycetota bacterium, assembly GCA_013298335.1. Classification (GTDB taxonomy): domain Bacteria; phylum Acidobacteriota; class Blastocatellia; order Chloracidobacteriales; family Chloracidobacteriaceae; genus JAAFHI01. The sequence continues at coordinate 2,368 of JAAFHI010000560.1, read as the reverse complement.
TTTTTCCGGAATGAACGTTGCCGTCAGAACCGGATTCCCAGCCCGGTCGAAGCCGGTCGCCTCAACCGCGAGCCGTCCAAGTTTGCGCGGGGAGGAGGAGGTCACCTGACCGCTGCCGACCACCGCGTAGACGCCCACGAAGAACCGGAAGCGGCGCAACTGCGGCATCGCAATCTGGAAGTTCACCGGAATGACCTGATTCGGCGCGACCGGCCCCGGAATTGCCTGCGTCGTTCCGACCAGACCACCCGTGCAGTCAACCGGTTTGAAATCGGTCGCGGTCTGCAACCGGAACGGATTCACCGGCGCCGCCCCGGTCGATTCCTGAAGTTCCAGGACCTGGAAGAACGGGTTCGCGAGCATGTTCGTGCCGATGTTCGTCAGGTTCACATTCAAAGAGTACAGATTCGTGTATCCCGCCGACGCGCACGATCCCTCGATGCCCGTCAGACTCTGCGTCGTCGTCGTGAAGGAAACCTGCTCGTTGACCGCCTGCGGCGGCGCGCTGCCGACCGTCGTGAAGGAAATGTCGTCAATCAGCACGAAGTCAATCACCGACCCCGGCACGAACGCCACGAACTTGATCGGCGTCGCGCTGGAAATCGTCAGTCGCTGCTGATTTCCGCCGGTGGCGATGTCAACCTGGCGTACTTCCTGGATGAGATTTCCATCCTCGCCATAGGCGAACATCGCCGTCGCCAGTTGCGCCTGCGTGATGGCCGCAAAGGTGGCACTCACGGTTGAAACAGGCGTATCGAGAATCATCAGAATGCTCGGATCGCCTCTTTCAATGCTGGTCCAATCGTTTGACGAGCGCAGACCGTTGCCGGTGGAAGACGGTACACCCGGCCCCGGCGTTCCGACGAGTTCGGGAAAGGTCGTCATGATGGTCATCGAGGTGTTGGTTGACCAGCACTGGTTCGGCGTCGGGTTGCCACCGCATCCCCCGAAAGCACCGGGGAGAAAACTCGCGCCGGTGGTCGCCTGATACTGGGTCGAAAGCGTCGCGCCCGCGCCCAGCCCGCCGATCGGGTCGCCCGCGTCGAAGGTGATGTTGTAGGTCGTACCACCCGCCACGTTGGTCGTTTTGGCCGGGGCGATGCTCGGCGGCGTAATCTTCATTCGGTCGTATGCCGGGCGGTACACGGTGTCCGGCGACACCGCGACGCCCTTCCGATCCGACATCATCCCGGTTTTCTGCGCGTTGACCGGCAACGCCCCGAACATCGTCACCGCCAGACACAAAATGAACAGAATCGAATGAACCCGATTCGAGAAACTTCTCATCCTGAAATTCGCGGTCGTCATCTGATTTTCCTCTCGGTTCCTCCGCGAGCCGTTCCGCGAAGGCGTTTACTGATTTTGAAATGCGAGGAAGCATCCGGCGGCGGGTGGGCTGAAAGCGCGAACCGAAAGCCGCTCATCGAATCCCCTCTACAGAAGAAGTCGGAAACGCGCGGGAAAAGCCCTCATCTTTTTTGGAAAAGGGATCAGAAGAAAGGATGAGGGATGAAGGATGAGGGATGAAAAAAAATCAGGGACTCGGTTTGCACCTCATCCCTGATCCCTGATTCCTGTTCCCTGATCCCTTTTTACCGGGCGAGTGTCGCCTTGACCCCCGCGACGTTCAGCGTCGGCGCGCCCTTTTCGGGAATGAAGGTCGCCGTCAGGATCGGATTGCCCGCCTTGTCGAACCCGGTCGCTTCAACCGCGAGCCGTCCGAGTTTGCGGGTGGTCGAAGTGGCCCGGGCATTGCCGCCGCCGACCACGGCATAGACCCCGACCATAAACCGGAACCGCTGGAACGCCGGCATCGCCACCTGGAAATTGGCCGACGACGTTTGTCCCGGCGACATCGTCTCCGAAATCGCCTGCGTCGTTCCGACGAGACCGCCCGTGCAGTTCGCCAGGTTGAAATCGGCGGCGGTCCGCAACCGGAACGGATTCGCCGGGGCCTCGCCGCCCACTCCCTGAAGTTCGAGAACCTCAAAATAGGGGTTCGTGAAGGTGTTCGCGCCGGTATTCGTCAGGTTGACGGATAGGTTGTACTGGTTGGTGTAGCCCGCCGTCGCGCAGGCCCCGGTAATGCCGGTCACGCTGCCCCCCGTCGTCACGAACGAAACCTGATCGTTGACCGCAATCGGGGAGGCCCCCGCGATGCCGCTCACCGTGAAGGCGAAGTCCCGGCTACTGAAGGCCAGCCCCGGATCCGAAACGGGGGCCCAGTTCGGGTAACCGAATTCGTTGCTTCGGAAATATCCGAGCTGCTCGGGGCTCGGCACCGCCCCGTTGGACGTGCAGAAGTACCCAAGGCCGGACCCTGTCCCGACGAGATAGGGATTCACCCAGTAACGACCGGCGGTGAGAA
>JAAFHI010000922.1 GCA_013298335.1 Actinomycetota bacterium | reverse complement strand
CGTGGACTTCCTTCGTCCCGCCCTTCGTCACCAGACTCACCACGCCGCCCGCCGAGCGCCCGAATTCCGCCGTGTAATTGGCCGTCTGAATCTTGAATTCCTGGACCGAGTCGATGGTCGGCGTCGAGAGCAGGGTGATGTTCGAACCCACGTCGCTGTTGGTGACGCCGTCCACCAGGTAGTTGACCGAATTGCGGCGCATGCCGTTGATCGAGATGCTCGTCCGGCTGGTCAGGCCGAATCCGATGTCGCCATTGCTTTCCTCGTCTTCGAGCGAGGAACTGACGCCGGGCGTGATCTCCAGCAGTTTCAGAAAATTGCGGTTGTTGAGCGGCAGCTCGCGCACCTGATTTCCGGTCGTCAGCGTCTGGGTCGTCGGACTGTCCTGAATGACCGTCGGCTGCGTCGTGACCTCGATGGCCTCGGAAATGTCGCCCGTTTCAAGCGAGACGTTGAGCAGCCGCCGGTCGGCGACGCTCAGGGTCAGGGTTTCGAAAACCGATTTCTTGAACCCCGGTTGCTCGACGGTGACGGTGTAGTCGCCCGCCTGCAACGGCGTAATGACGTAGTTCCCGTCTTCCGTCGTCTGCACGGTGCGCTCCGCCCCGGTCGCCTTGCTGACGGCCTTGACCGTCGCGCCCGCGATGGCCGCCCCGGTGCTGTCCTTGACCTGGCCGGTCAGCGTGGCCGTCGAATCCTGTTGCGCGAATGTGGAAGCCGAAAGGCAGCCGAGAAAAATGAAGAAGGTCGCAAGCCGGGCGGCGGCGTCGAGAAAACGAATCCGGATATGCCTGGTCGTCATGGCGGGTGAGACTCCTGCGTCAAGGGTGAACCGGGGCGAAGCCGCGTGGAGGAGCGGTTCACCCTTCGATCTGGTTTTGTTGTTGTGGTCTTCGGTTGCGGAAACCCGCGGCAAGACGGGTGAGGCGTTCTTATAAACGACGCCTTTGGAGGAAAACAATATGAAACCGGGTTCGGGTTTAGACTTTTATGAAAATTTTCTTTCGAAACAGGATGTACATCGCGCCAAACCAGAGAACCACGTAGGTCAGCGCGTAGATCAATGACGCATTCACCGGCGACGCAAGCGGCGCGAACAGCGTTTTGTAGATCAGCGCCTGAAGGTGAATCGTCTTGCCTTCGGGCGTCGCGAACTTGATCCGCAGCATGGTTTTGGCGAGCAATCCCGAAAACACGAAGACCGCCAGTGCGTTCATCCCGTAAACCAGAAAGGGAAACGCCCATTTGCGGTATGACTTCACGTCCACCAGCCAGTAGCAGACCGCGAGCGACAGCAGCGCCAGGCCGCCGGTGAACAGCACGTAACTGCTCGTCCAGAGCGACTTGTTGAGCGGAAACCACCGACTCCAGCCCAGACCGAGCGCGACGAGCGCAATCCCGGGCAAAACCATGCCCCGGATGATGTCTTTCGGAGACTTCCCGGTCCGGATCAGGTCGCCGGTAAACGCCCCGATCATCGTCGTCACGACCGCGGGCATGGTCGAAAGCAGTCCTTCCGGGTCGAAATCCTTCTTCCACGTATGCGCGCCGAGCAGCAGCCGGTCGAGAAACGCCGCCAGATTGCCCTGCGGCGACAGATCGCCCGCGCCGAAGCCGGGAACGGGCACGAACCGCATCAGCAGGTAGTAGAGAATGAGCAGCCCGGCGCAGGCGGCGTAGCGCGCACGGACGCCCAGAAACACGTACAGCAGCGCCGCACACCCGTAGCACAGCCCGATTCGTTGCAGAACGCCCATGATCCGCATCGTTCCGAGGCGTTCCCAGATGTCGTAGAACGGGTAGAGAATCATCATCGTCCCCAAAAGAAAGATGATGAGCGACCGCTTGAGGATTTTCCGGACGAGATCGGGCCGCCCACCGCCCTGCGCGACCCGTTTTGCGAAGGCGAGCGAAATCGACACCCCGACGATAAATAGAAAGAAGGGAAATACGAGATCGGTCGGCGTGCAGCCGTGCCATTCCGCGTGTTGCAGCGGAGGGTAAATCGCCGCCCACGTGCCGGGATTGTTGACGAGAATCATCCCCGCGACGGTCATGCCGCGAAATACGTCGAGCGATTGCATGCGGTCGTTGGGCTGCATTGGGCCTTTCCTTTTTTTGCCACGGATTACACGGATTACACGGATTTCTTTCCGGAGTTTTTGAAAAATCCGTGTAATCCGTGTAATCCGTGGCTATTTCTTCTTCATCACTTGTAAATCAGATACCGCTCGCGAACCTGTTTGAAATCATCGAGTTCCCGCTGCCACTTTTCCCTGGGCGCGTCAGCTTCCAGACCGGCTTTCAACGAATCGAGCGTCGCCTTGTCGGCCAGCAGTTTGTCGAGTCTGGCGACGTCAAATTCCTTCGGGTATAGCTTTTTCAGGGCCACCG
>JAAFHI010000398.1 GCA_013298335.1 Actinomycetota bacterium | reverse complement strand
GTTTGTGGACGCCGGGCGTATCCACGAACACGATCTGTCCGCGCGGGTCGGTGATGATGCCCTGGATGCGGGTCCGGGTGGTTTGCGGCTTGTTCGATACGGCGGCGATCTTCTCGCCGACAAGGTGATTCAGCAGCGTCGATTTGCCCGCGTTGGGCCGCCCGATGAAGGCGACGAATCCGGAACGGGCATCGGAAGGATCAGTGATGACGGATTCGGAGGGATGAGGGATGAGGGATGAGGGATGAGGTTCTGCAACATCCGGCGATGGTTCGACCGATGCGGCTTCGACTTCGGAAGTATCCCCGGAGGGCTCAATAACTGCGTTCTCTTCGGTAACTGTTTTCTTACTCTTCATTGTGAATCTCCAACCGCAATGCTTCGAACTTCTTTTTCTTCATTCATCCCTCATCCTTCATCCTTCTCTTCTACGCCGTCGTCGGTCGCTGGGTCGCCGTGCAGGATTCGGCGGCGACTTTCAATTCGTTGAACATCTCGATGACGCGATCCCAGCAGGCCTGGGCGAATTGTTCGCGCGTGCCGAACCCGCTCGGGAGCAACGGCTTGTCGAACTTGATGAGCACCCGCGTGGTGAACTGCCGGAGGGTCCGCTGCGAGCCGTAGAGCGCAATCGGCAGCACGGGGATATTCGCCTCCCACGCCGCCCAGATCAGGCCGAAGTGCGGCTCCGGCTTGGGGTCGCCGGTCTTGCTGCGCGTTCCTTCCGGAAACAGATAGATCGAGTGAACTTCCCGAATCCGCTGGATGGTTTCGGTAATGACCCGGCGCCGGTCGTTGGGGTCCTTGCGGTCAAAGAGAATGTTGCCGGCGATGTTTCCGACCACGCCGATGATCGGCACCTTGGCGGCTTCCTTTTTCCCGATCATCGGGCAAGGGTGCAGCGACAGAAGCAGGGGCGTGTCGGCGAGGCTCAGATGATTGCTGATGATCAGGTGTCCGAAGGAATATTTGCCGCCCATGTACTCGCGGCCCTCGACCCGCAGGCGGATGCAGAAGACCAGCCGCAGCAGATATGAAAAGAACTGGAACGCGGGCGCCAGAATCACGGTCCGGGTGTGCTGGCTCCGGAACGGGAGGGCCACGAGCGCCGGAGGAATGAGCACCGCCGCCGCAATCAGAATCACAATCACGAGACGCAGACCGGTTACCACTTTCATCAGATGTTTCATCTCGGAATCTCCATTCATGGAAGAAGTCCGGGCCGGGGACTTCGGAGATTTGAAAACGCGAAGAAGCCGCAGGGCTTCGCTTGAACCACGGGCAGGAGTTACAACGAAAAGCCCTCGCGCAGCCGCGCCAGCGCGTCGCGGTCGGTGAGGTCGTTTCGAAGGGGGGTGATTGAAACCAGCCCTTCGCGAATCACATGGTGATCGGTATCCGGGGAGATGGTGTCGGTTTCCGGTTCGAGGCCGATCCAGTAGTAGGGGCGTCCGCGCGGGTCGTGCGATTCGATGATTTCGCCGCAGGGAGGCTTGGAGCCGGTCGGCACGACGCGATAGCCCAGCACCGGCCCTTTCGGAACGTTGACGTTGAGCAGCGTTCCCCTGGGCAATCCTTCCGCCAGTACCTTTTCGGCCAGACGGGCGGTGAACTGGGCCGCCGGGTGGTAATCGGCGTCGCTGTTGGTGACGAGCGAGACGGCAATGCTGGGAATGTCGTTGAGCGAAGCTTCGAGCGCGCCGGCGACGGTTCCCGAATAGGTCACGGCATCGCCGAGGTTCGCCCCGCGATTGATGCCCGACACGACGAGGTCCGGCCTGGGGCCGTCCTTGAACATCCAGTGGAGCGCCAGGGCGACGCAGTCGGTCGGCGTGCCGTCCACGGCGAACCAGTTGTCGTTGCCGCGGTGCTTGCGGATGCGCAGGGGCCGGGAAAGCGTGATGGAATGGCCCGCGCCGCTCATTTCGGTCGAGGGCGCGACGACGGTGATGTCGCCGAGCGGGCGCAAGCTTTCGACCAGCACCGCGAGACCGTTCGCGTTGATGCTGTCGTCGTTGGTGACAAGTATTCGCGTCATTCGTTCAGGTTTGGAAAAAAGGCGGGAAACGAAAACGGCGAACCGAAAACATTCGTTTCATCAGGTTCGCCGTCTGTCGTGACTAATGGTCGGGATGACTGGATTCGAACCAGCGACCTCACGCACCCCAAGCGTGCGCGCTACCAGGCTGCGCTACATCCCGTCGGGAAAAACTTCCATCAACATAAAAAAGAACCGTATTGATGAAGGGAGGGCTTATACCACCCGCTTTGTTCCAATGTCAACGAAGGCGACTTCTTTCTTTCACCGGACCGTACAAAGGAATCCGTCACTTCCCTGCCAGCATGTCCCGCACATCGAGGCCCGTGTCCGACCCGGCCTCGAACTTCAGCAGCGACGCCCATTCGCCGGTTGCGTCGTTGCGGTCACACAGAAACAGGTCGCCGTAGGCAATCCTGACCATGAGGGTCGCGTGGGGTTCGCAACCGGTCATCCGTCGCAACAGCGCCCGGATCGTACCGCTGTGAACGACCGCCAGAGCCGTTTTTCCCTGATTTTCGGAGAGCCACCCATCCAGCCAGCGGTTCACCCGTCCGCACACATCGTCGAAACACTCACCGCCGGGAAAGCGAACGGTTTCAGGGTTTGAAATCCAGTGCGCGGCGGTTTCGGGGAATTGCCGCTCGACCTCGGCGAAGACGAGTCCCTCAATGTCGCCGAAATTGATTTCGCGAAGCGGGGAAAACGCCTGCACCTTCAGGCCGCGCGGCTGGGCGAGATAGTTTGCACTATCGATCGTCCGTGAAAAATCGCTTGAAATGACGGCATCGAACGGTTCGTCGCACAACGTTTCGGCCAGCGCCGCCATGCCTGTATGACCTTCCGGCGCGAGGGGTATGTCACGCCAGCCGTAGCACCGGTTTTCCGGATTGTGGGTCTTGCCATGACGCACGAGCAGGAGGCGCGTCGTTCCATCTTTTTTCGGTTGGATCATCGGATTGAAAACGTTGAAAGCGTCGGGCAAATGACGTGCTCGACGCTTCCCAAACTGAACACAGAATGTCTCCGGGGACTCATTTCCCCTTGGAGGACTTCTTCGCTTCTTCGTCCTGATACGTGATTTCCTTGCCGCTTTTGGTTTTCGTGACGGCGAGTGTTTCCCGAATGATGTCTTTTCCAAGTTCAAGCACCGCAACCTGTTCCTTGCCTTCCGGGTCTGTCCAGGAAACCGTCATAAAATGCTTCCGCTTCTTGCTGAAAAGCATAAACAGTCCGACCGGGCTGATCAAAACGGCGGTTGCAACGGCGGCACCGACACGGCGACCGGCCTTTTGACCGTATTCGATTTCCGTAATTGCCTTATACGGAATTCGAATGACCGTTCCCGCCTTCTTTTTGTCATCGGGAGTAAACAGAAGTTCGGTTTCGGTATCCTTGAGAACACCTTCAATCGGTTCCTTGGCCCCGTTGTTCAAAGAACTGATTGTCCCACCCTGATAGGCCGCTTTTTTCGATCCTAAACCGGCGAGAACGGTTTGATGAGAAAACAGAACACAACCAAGCAAAAGAAACGCCATGAGCTTGCGAAATCGCATTACCAGACTCCTTCCTGCCAACTAAATTTCCTTGAGCTTTTTCAAGGATAGCAAAGGATTTTTACAACCCCGTAACCATGTCGGCGGATTTCATCCGTATTTCTCAGATAGGGTTCTCCAACATTCCAGAGCAGTTTTCCCTTCCCTGAGATCGTGCCGCACCGCGAAGGCAAGCCGAAAAAATGACGTTCTCCGCGGAAAATCGCTTTAAAGAAACGAAAGCATTCCGAGAATGACGGTTTCACTCACGATGCTCGTCGCGCCGAGCGTGTCGCCGGTGATGCCGCCGAGCGACGATTGAAAGTACCGCCCCGCCACCCCGCAAATCACCAGCATTGCCCCCGTGGCGTAAAACCCGGCGACGCCAAGGCAGGCATACGCCACGGCCAAAGCCAGAAGAAACGCCACCACCACCTGCCAGACCTTCAGTTTCTCGACGAACTTCCCTTTCCCTCCCTCCGCCCGTGCGTAGTTCAGCCAGAACGGCAGCAACACGGTCGGGACGCGGGCAAGCGCGGGCGCGGCCACGAGTGCAAGGCACAGCCGCCTTTCATTCGGGAAGTTTTTGAAAATCGAAAACTGGGCAAGAATCAGCAGGACGACGGAAATCACACCGTACGTGCCGATGTGCGGGTCTTTCATGATCGCCAGCCGCCGTTCGCGCGAAAAACCGCCGCCAACCGCATCCACCGTATCCGCCAGTCCGTCGTGATGCAGCGCGCCGGTCATCAGGACGGGGAGCGCGACCAGTACCAGCGCGGTGATGTCGCGCGGGACAACGTGCCATAACGCCCACGCCGCTCCGGCATTGACCACGCCGAGCAATGCGCCGACCAACGGGAAAACGCACATCGCCCGCGCCAGCCCGTCGGCATCCGGATGCGCCCAGCCCGGTACGGGGAAGCGCGTCAGAAAGGCGACCGCGGAGAGGAAAAGACGGACCAGAGGCATAGTGCGGGGATGGGGGATGGGGGATGGGGGATGGTTTGAAAAACTCGGTGAAGGGTCAAGGACCGAATGCTTTTCCAAAACCCAGAACCCAAAACCCAATCCCCCGCCTAATCGCGCAACTCCACGATGG
>JAAFHI010000557.1 GCA_013298335.1 Actinomycetota bacterium | reverse complement strand
TTGGGTTTTGGGTTTTGGGTTTTGGGTTTTGGGTTTTGGGTTTTGGGTTTTGGGTTTTGGGTTTTGGGTTTTGGGTTAGAGCGTTCTTTCAAGTCGTTACGGCGTCAAGCGATTTTTCCACCTGATTTCTGTTTCCCGTTCTCTTTACCTTCACCTAAAACCCGACACCCAAAACCCAGAACCTTCAAAAACAAAAACGGCAACCGGAAGTTCCGGTTGCCGTCGGGTTCGGGCGACGTTCGGCGCGCTCGGCTTACTTCGCGCCGTTCGTGGTCGCCAGATGTTTTTTAATCAGCAGTTCCGCCAGATCGGGAACGACTTCCCAGGCGATTTCACGGACGATCCGTTCCGACATTTCCGCCACGACGCGCTTCACGATGTCGTCGATGACGGCCTGCGGAATCGGTCCGCCGTCGTAGGCGGCCCCCGCCGGGGTGATCAGTTCGCCGGTTACGGGCGCGGCGATCTCGCCGGTTGTCGGACCTTCCGGTTCGACCGATTCTTCTTCAACCGGAGGCGTGGCACTGACTGCTTCGGCCACCATCGGCGTGGCGAGGGCAACGACCCCAGCCACGACCGCGGGAGCAATCGCCTCCACCGACGGGATTTCCGCAACCGGTTCACTGACTGATTCGGGAACGGGTTCAACCACCGTCTCGGCGACGGGTTCGGCGATCGGTTCAGCCACCGGTTCCTGGATGATTTCGGCCACCGGGACCGGCGCGGGAACCGGCGGCACTTCAACTGCCTCGACGACGGATTCCCCGTCCGGCGGCAGTTCGAAGGCAAAGCTGGGCGGCGGCGGTTCCTCAGCCGGGGGCGGCGCGGGTGCTTCCTCTTCCGCCTCGCGGGCGGCTTCGCGGGCACGCATGGAGGCGACGAGTTCCGCCGGCAGCATGTCCGTTACGCGCAGGCGCTCTTCCTCGTCCTGCGGCAATTCGAAGACGGGCGCGGCGGGCGCTTCAGCGGCGGCCTCCGCCTGAACGGGTTCCGGGGTCTCGGACGGCTCGTCCGGCGTTTCGAGCACCGGCTCGGAAACGGGTGCCGGCTCGGGCGTCGTTTCAACGTGCGGCGAAGTGACTTCGAGGGTCGTCCGGTTGAGTTCCGTCGCATCGGCGTCAACCGACAGCAGGTCGGAAGTGGCTTCGAGCGGGGCCGTCGATTCGGTCAGCGTCGGCTCGACGAACGGCGGAAGTTCGGGCGCGGGCGCGGCAACCTCCGGTGTTTCAACCGTTTCCACCACATAGGGTTCGAATGACTGGGGGGCTTCCGCCATAAAATCGGGCGGCGGAATCGGTTCGGCGGTAGAAGCCGGGGCGGGTTCACCCGCGACATTCGAAACGAAGGCCGCCTCGGTCCCGCTGTGGGCCGTGGTTTCAACCACCGGATCGAAGGAACTCCGCACCGTCGCCGTGGATTCGGCGACATCCGCGAAAGTGTCGAGTAACGGATCGCGCGGCGCCTCGCCCATCGGCGAGGAGGAATGCTGTGTTGTTTCGATGACGTCGTCGAGTTCGAGCGGAGAGGTATCGGTCGGCGGTTTCGACGCCTGCCGAATGATGGTTTCCAGCTCGCTCGGGTCGAATTTCGTGGTCGTCACGCCGAAGGCTGGAGGCTCGGGACTCGCAAAGGTCGGGGGCTCAATTGGCGACGACAGGGTCGGCGGCGGTTCGGGATAGACCAGAATCGGCTCGCCCTGTTCGGGCAGGGTCAGTTCCAGCACGGATTCGGTGATCGACGGCGGTTCCGGCACATCGTTCGCCGATACCGGAATGAGTGGTTCGAGATCGGTGTTCCGTCCGTCTTCAATGCGGGAAGGATCGGTAATCTTGATGGTCGGCGGCGGCGGTTCGCTCGTGGCGCCCGACTGAGCCGAAAAAGGTTTCGGCTGGGAGTCCACCGGCTTGGGATTCGCGACCGACGACCCGAACACCTGCGTCCGCCCGATATCGCCGGTGAGCGGCGGCGGCGGCGTGAAGGCTTCCGTCGGAAGTGGCGGCGCGGCCTGTTCGAGCAGTTTTTTGACGGTGGCGACGAGCGCCCGCGATTCGAACGGCTTGGTCAGATGGCCGTCGGCCTTGACCGCCGCCGCGCGAACCTTGTCGAACGGTTCGAACGCGCCGACCAGCAAGAGAACCGGCAGATGTTTGTATTCGGGATGCGTCTTGACGTACTCGCAGAGTTCGTAACCGTCGCGACCGGGCATCCACACGTCGGCGAGGACGATGTCGGGCCGAACGTCGGGGAGCTTGTTGATCGCCGTTTCCCCGTTTCCGACCGTAACCACATCGATGCCTTCATCCGAGAAGGTCAGATTGACGACTTTTTGAATGGTGATGCTGTCGTCCGCAAGCAGGATTTTGCGTCGCATCGGCAACCGTTCTCCCAGCGGGATGAAAATTATCCGTCGTGATGCCCGTGAATGTGTCTTGAAGTGTTGCGAAACTAACACCCTTCCCATAGGGTGTCAATTCCGTGAACGGACGAAACTCAAGCGGTAACAATACTTTTCGAACAATCGCCTCATGCGGCGCGGAGGCGTGCCGGGACAGGGCGGACACCCCGCCGCGCGGACGCCGAAGCTTCCTCCAACCGCCCCATTGACGCCTCCCCATCCGCCGAATAGGGTCGCGCCATGCGACAGACCAAAATCATTCGGGACGCCGTCCACGGCGATATCGCCTTTTCACGCGAGGAAATGCGGCTGATCGACACCGCCGCCGTCCAGCGGCTGCGCGGTATCCGCCAGCTCGGGATGGCGAATCTCGTCTATCCGTCAGCGGTCCACACGCGCTTCGAACACGCCCTCGGGACCTGTTTTCTGGCCGGAAAAATCGCCGACGCGGTGGAACTCTCCTCCGGACAGCGGTTTACCAAGGACGAACACCGCCTCCTGCGCGCCGCCGCCCTCCTCCACGACATCACCCACGTTCCCTTCGGCCACACGTTTGAAGATGAACGCCGCCTCGGCGAACGCCATGACCGCGACGCCAAACGGCTCGACGCGGTGTTTGCGCAGGGCATCGGCGACGAACTCGACAAACAGGACCTGCTCGACGGCGTCCGGCGGCTGCTGACCAAAGGCGCGGAAAAACCGGGGCCGCCGATTCTGTACGACATCGTCGCCGGGACGATCTGCGCCGATCTGCTCGACTACCTGCGGCGCGACGCCTTCCACTGCGGACTCTCGCACAGCTACGACGACCGGGTTTTCTCGCTCTTTACCCGCATCGGCGGACGCCTCGTCCTGGATTTACAGCGCAATGGACTGTTCAGACACGATGCCCTGTCGGAACTCGTCCACCTTTTGCGCATGAGATATGTGCTGACCGAGCGCGTGTACTACCACCACGCGAAGGTCGCAGCAGGGGCCATGATTTCAAAAGCGCTCGAAATGGCGCTCACGGCGGGAATTTTCGCCTACGAGGAACTGTACGGCCTGCGCGACGACGCCTTCCTCTATTTATTAAGGACGCGCGCCGCGAAACATTCTCCACTCGCGAAGCTGCTCGACGCGCTGGAACGTCGCTCTTTGTACAAACCGGTCTACCTGTTGACCCTCGGCGATTTCGAGACGCCGATTCCGGACGACATCCTGAAATCGTTCGAACGGCGCTTTCATCTGAACGAGGACGGGGCGCGGACGGCCATCGAGTCCGATCTGGCCGATTTTCTGGGACTTCCGCCGGGCGGGGTCATCGTCTACTGCCCCTCGACCGG
>JAAFHI010000597.1 GCA_013298335.1 Actinomycetota bacterium | reverse complement strand
CGCTATGAAATTGACCAGGAATCCACCCCACCCTCACGGGTGGGGCTATTGTCTGACGGCGCATCCGCGCCTGCTCGGGGCAATTTCAAATCCATCGCAAATACCGATTTCATTTGTCAAAAACCATCACGGGGCTTCAAAGGGAAATAGCCCTGTCCTTGAGGGCAGGGCGACGACCGGGCGGATGCGCAAGGAGTCACGATGCTTGAACTGGAGAATGCCGGCGTGACCGGCGTCGGGTGCTGGATGGTCCGCGGCGTCGGACTGACCCTGCATCCCGGAACTCTCACGGCGCTGGTCGGCCCGAACGGATCGGGAAAAACTACGACGTTGCGGCTGCTCGCCGGACTGCTGAAACCCTCGGAAGGCCGCGTGCTCGGCGCCGGGCGCGATCTGTCGGAACTTCCGCCGCGCGAACTGGCGAAGCGCGTGACCTACGTTCCGCAGGATACCCACCTCGATTTCGAATTCACGGTCCGCGAAATCGTCGCCATGGGACGGCACGCGCACCTCGGACGTTTCCAGCCGGAAGGCGCGCATGACCGCGAAGTCATCCGGCGGGCGCTTGAACGCACCGACGTTCTGCACCTCGCCGAACGGTCGGTGACCGAACTGTCGGGCGGCGAGCGCCAGCGGGTCGTCATTGCCCGCAGTCTGGCCACCGAAGCGGGCGTTCTGCTGCTCGATGAACCGACCGCCAGCCTCGACATCGCCCATGCCCTCGACATTCTGGCGCTCTGCCGCTCGCTGGCGGCGGAAGGCAAAACCCTGTGTCTCGCGATTCATGATTTGAACGCAGCCGCGCGTTTCGCGGACCGGGTCGGACTGATGGCGGGCGGAAGTCTCGTCGCCGACGGAACGCCGGACGACATTTTCACGCCCGACCGGATTGCCTCGGTGTTCGGCGTCAGCGTCGAGCCGGCGGTGGCCGCCGACGGGACGACCCACTACGTGTTCCGGCGTTCGCCCGGTTCGCCCGGTCACTGAATCTCAAGCGCATCCCCATTCGGTTGACCGGCGTGCTATCGTGTGGACGCACACCCGGCGCATCACCTTCCGGCGATGTCGCGCATCCCTCGCGGATGCCGACACCGACTCAACCGAGGTTCGATGCCATGACTTCGACCGCCGCCTTCAAAGACGCCAAAAGACAACTCTCCGGACTGGTTTCCCCGTTCGAACGCCGCGCCCTGCTCTGGCTGGTCGCTCGGGTCCCGTCGCGGATCAATTCCGACCACCTGACCATACTGGGTTTTATCGCCCTCATTGCCGCCGGGCTTTTCTACTGGCTGGCCGGAGCGCATGACCGGCTCTGGCTGCACGGCGTCAACGCCATGCTGTTTCTGAACTGGCTGGGTGACAGCCTGGACGGAAATCTCGCCCGGTTCCGCCGGAAATCGCGGCCCCGCTACGGGTTCTACGTCGATCACATCGTGGATGCTTTCGGCACGCTCGCCCTGTTCGGCGGGATGGCCCTGTCCGGTTTCATCAGCGAACGGGTCGCCTTCGGACTGCTCGCGCTCTACTACCTGCTGATGATCAATTCGAACCTGTCGGCCTACACGCTGGGCCGGTTTCAGGTGTCCTACGGATTGTTCGGGCCGACCGAACTGCGGATCGTCCTCGCCATCGGAAACCTGTTTCTGCTGACGCGCACGACCTCGACGATTCTGGGCCAGCACTATCTGATGTACGACGTGGGCGGCTGCGTCGCGATGGTCGGCATGACCGTCACGCTCGTCATCGCGGTTCTGCGCAATACGGTTGAGCTGTATTGCGAGGAGCGGGTCTGATGGCGCGCTCCGGGGTTCACTGGGTGAAATTCAATCTGGTCGGCGCGCTCGGGATGGCGGTTCAGTTCGCGGTCCTGACCGGGCTGGGCGGCGGGCTGGGCGTGCCGTACCTGTGGGCGACGGCGCTCGCCGTCGAGTGCGCCGTCCTTCACAACTTTTTCTGGCACGCCCGCTGGACGTGGGCCGACCGACCGAGTCGTTCCATCGGCGAAGCATTCGGTCGGCTCTTGGCGTTCAATGTGTCGAACGGACTGGTGTCGCTGGCGGGGAATGTCCTGCTGATGAAAATCCTCCACGGGACGTTCCGTCTGCCGCTCGTGCCGGCCAATGCCGTCGCCATCGTCGTCTGTTCACTGGTGAATTTCGCACTTGCCGAATGGGTCGTGTTTCAACGGTCCGCGCCGGTCACGGAGCCGAATTGAGTTCTAAATCAGTCCACACGAGATTGGGACACTTCAAAGGATGGAAAATGTTTTGCGGCTTGCCGCCCGATGTGCGGAATGGCTTTGCCTTTCCGCCACGCGCTCCCCATAAATCCCGCGAGGGGCTGTGCCCCGAGCGGATGTATCGGGCTGAAGCCCTCAATCTTTGTGATGACCGGTGCGGAAAGGCAAAGCCATTCCGCACATCAGGCGGCACAGCCGCGCTGTACCAATCTTTTATGGTCTGATTGAGCGGCCCGCCGGGGCGCCGTCCAGTTTGAGGGTTGCCGCGCCGACGATGCGCAAATCGGTCTTTTCCTGAATGAAGGCCGTGAAGCGAAGGTTTTCGCGCTTCCATTTCGGATCGAGTTCAACCGTCGTGGGAAGCGCTAGCGCCACCTGATCGCCGTTCACGGTCCCAAGCGGGACGACCCGGCGGGTGACGGGCGCGTGGGCCAGTCGCCGCCCGCCGTTTTCACCGCGCCGGACGTCGGTCGAGAGGTTGTCCTCGGTGACGGCGAGCAAAACATCGTACACCACCTTTTCACCGCGCCGGGGCAGGCCCGAAACGTGGACTTCCAGTGGTTGCCGCCCCGCTTCTCCCGGTTTCAGCGCAATCGAGACTTCCGTGGTCGTTGTTTTGGCGGCATTTTCCACGAGGGAAATGATGGCGCTCCGGTTGGAACCGAGGCATTCGCTCGTTCCGCCCACGACCGCCTGCGGCGTGTAGACGTTCGAGGCTTCGAACCGCTGGGCGTAGCGGTGCTGCCGCCGGCTGAAGAGTTCGGATGAAAACGGGTCGTTCCAGCCGAGCTGGTTCCAGTAATCCACATGTTCGCCGAGCGCCACGATTTCAACGCCGGGAACGGGCTGGGTCGCGACCAGTTTGCGGAGCAGATCGTCGGCGGGCGGACAGCTCGAACAGCCTTCCGAAGTAAATAGCTCGACCACGACGGCCTTGCGACTGCCGCCGGTTGGCGTGCTTTCGGATTTCACGGTCGCCGGACGTTGCAGGAAAAACAGACTCGAAACCGTTCCGCTCAGGAATAAGGCCGCAATCACGAACCACTTCATTTCACACGCTCCCGTACTGCTTCACAAAGAATGACCGAGTTGTTTTTGAATGATGGTCCGCTCCGGGTTTATTCCTCCGCCCGGAAGATTCGAAATCCCGAAATCCGATTTTGCTAGGAATTTGTCGGTTTTTGGAATACATCTTCCAGTGACTCGCGGCACGGCTCGCGGTTGTGCCGGAGTTCCGGACGACCCTCCAGCCGCGATTGTGCGACTGACATCATCCGGCCCTTTCACTGATTTTGC
>JAAFHI010001067.1 GCA_013298335.1 Actinomycetota bacterium | reverse complement strand
CGACCGAAGGACGGGTGTTCGCCATCGTGGTTGACGACTTTCACATCAAAACCGGCAATCTCGTCTACTTAAAGAAAGCCCTTCTCGAAATCATCGAAAAGAAAATCGGCGAGGGAGACAGCCTTCTGGTGGTTTCGACCAGTGGGTCAATCGGATTTCTCCAGCAGGTGACCGACGACAAGCGGGTCATGCGAGCCGCCATCGAGAAAATCTCTCCGCAAAACCGGCTTCAGGGGCCGGCTCCCGGGCAGGGGGGGATAACTCCCTACCAGGCGATTCTCATTCTTCGAAACGACCCGGATGCCATACAGCTCGGCATTCAGCAGTATCTCAGGGAAAGTCCCGGCATGAGTCGGGATATGGCCCAGTCGCAGGTCGAAGCCATCGCGCGACAGGTGGCGCAGGAAACCGAGAACTTCACCCAGGCGTCCATCGAGACCATCCGGCTGGTGATGCGGGCGCTGGCGGGATATCGGGGGCGGAAATCCCTGATTCTGGCTTCCGACGGATTTCTGACCGACGATTTCAACGGCAATGGCCGGAATCAGATTCAGCGGGTGCTCGACTCCGCGACCCGCGCCGGTGTCACTGTCTATTCAATCAGCAGCGCGGGGCTTGAAACGGTCGGTTTCGACGCGGCGAGTCAGGGGAATTTCGGGCCCGTCGCCGTTCGGATCGGTTCACAGGAATTGTCAGCCAAACTTGATGCCATGCGGGAAATTGCTGGAAGTACCGGAGGCTTTACTCTGAACAACACCAATGACCTGACCGGTGCTTTTCAAAAAGTTGTGGCTGATAATGAGATTTATTACATTTTAGCCTACTATCCCGACAAGAAACCCGATGGAAAATTCCACAAAATTCAGATTCGGGTGAAATCCGCCGTCAAGTACACGATTCGGGGACGGACCGGTTTCCTTGCACCGGACGAGAAGGCCATTCAGAAAGCAGCGGAAAAAAAACAGAAAAAGGATGCCGGACTGACGCCCGAAGCCCTTCAGCAGCGTGAGTTACAGGGGGCCATCGGTGCCCTTTCCACGCCGACCGATATTCCGGTTCGGGTGTCGTCGTTTTTTTCGGGCAACGACGTGGATACGGCGTTTTCACTGGCGATCGATTTGCGAAGCATCCGGTTCAATGATGTGGCGGGAAAGAAAAACAACACGCTGACCAGTGCCTTCGTGATTTACGGCATCGACGGGAAGGTCGTGAACGCCGTCGAGGATCGAATCGGGCTGAATTTTACCCCGGAAAATTTTGTGGTGGCTTCCAAAACCTGGTTTTCGCAGGTCAAGGGGCAGGCCCTCAAACCGGGGCTCTACAACGTCCGTTTCGCGGTTTTCGACCCGCTTTCGGGGTTAAAGGGGGCAGTTTCAAAGTGGGTTGAGATTCCCGACCTCGCAAAGCCGAAAATGGCGCTTTCCGACATCCTTTTCCTGAGGGAAACAAAAACGGGCCCGGCGGGTGCGGAAACACCGCAAAACGCCGCTCAGGGGATACTTCCTCCGGGATTTTCACCAGCCAATCAGGCGTTGCGCCGGTACGGACCAAAAGACAACCTCGCCTTTTTCGTGCGGGTGTTCAACGTCACCGTGCCGCAACCGCCACCGGCTGTCTCGAACCTCGGATTCCAGGTTCAGATCTACCAGGGGAAGCAACTGATGTTTGCCAGTCCGGTTCAACGGACCAAGACTGCGCCGGTGGCGGGCGGCGTCTACAATTACGCCAGTCAGATCAACATCGAAGGGCTCAAGCCGGGGAAATACCTGCTTAAAATTGTGGCATTTGAAACCACCACGAAAGTGACGGCGGTCCAGCAGGGCGAGTTTTTCGTGGATTGAATCGTTCCGGGGCGGCTGGCTGAAATGGCAAGAAAAATGCCCGCATCCTGTTTCCGGATGCGGGCGTTTCCCGTTTCAAGGCTCAAAATCATTGGAAACCCGGTTCAGGGAAGAACCTGCACGTCCACCGCTTCGGATTTTTCACTTTCGTTGCCGAAAACATCCACGGCTGAAATCCGGTACCGGTAGGTCTTGCCGGTTTCGCCTTTTTTATCCTGAAAGGT
>JAAFHI010000632.1 GCA_013298335.1 Actinomycetota bacterium | reverse complement strand
CGAACCCGGAGGCGGTCTTCGAACGCGGCCCGGCACTCGGCGCAGGTTTCGAGATGCGCGAGGGTTTCGTGGTTGGTTTCAACCGTCAGTTCATTGTCGATGTATGAATCGAGATACTTCGACACCTTCCGGCACTGGACATTTTCAAAGCGGATCACGTTCATGCCTGTTCTCTCTTTTCCTGCTTCGGCTGGATGCCATAGGCGGCGGCCTGTTCGACAAGTTCCTTGCGTAAAAGTCCCCGACCGCGACTGAGTCGCGACATCACCGTTCCGACCGGGATGCCGAGCATTTCGGCGGCCTCGCGGTAGGCAAACTCCTCGACGTCAACGAGGAGAACCGCCTCGCGATAGGCCGGCGGGAGCTTGTCCATCGCGGCGATGAAGTCTTCATCCTTCAGTTCCTGCGGAATCGGGGCGACATAAGTCAGCGTGTTTTCAAGAAACGATTCATCCTCGAATCCGGACCCGAAGCGCGCCATCTTGCGCCGGTGGTGCTGCACGACGTGGAACAGAATCTTGAACAGCCACGCCCGGCAGTTGGTCCCGAGTTCAAAGCGATGGAACGACTTCCACGCCTGCAAATAGGCTTCCTGAACGATGTCTTCGGCCTCGGTCGCATCCATCATCACGCGCCGGGCCGTGCGGTACAGGTCATCCAGATGCGGCATCGCCGCCGCCTCGAAATCGTCAATTTTGGGCTTTCGTCCGAACAGCACGGCGCGTCCCTCCGGGGCTGCAAGCATCCGAGAAATTTCGCTTGCCCGGTGTATCCTATGGGTGGAAATGTTTATTCCAAATCCTCGAAAATATTTTTTTCAATCTTCGGAATAAAGCCGGGAGGCAGTTTGATTTATCTGCAAACGCTCAAGCGGAGGCTGTCAACTGACGTGCAACTCACGATGCTACAACCGAAGGACATAGAAACGCACCATTCCTCAATGACGTGCGCTCCACCAGACGTCGAAGTGTGGAACTCGGCCTATCGCATTCTCGAAACGGTCACCGACGAAATCTATTCCGGAGCCATGCCGCCGTTGTCGGATTTCGGCATCGGTTCGCACATCCGGCACTGCATCGAGTTTTACCAGTGCTTCTTCGTCGGTATTGAAACCGGCCTCGTGGACTATGACCGGCGCGAGCGCAATCTCCGCATTGCAACCGACCGGCGCGCGGCGCTGATGGTCATTCGCGGTCTGATGGACCGGCTCCGTGACTTTGAAGATGACTCCCGCGGCCTGCATGTCTTTTCGGAATCGGAAGGCCGCGGGGATGGCGACCGCCCGCAGGTTTCGTCGGTCGAACGGGAACGCACCTTCCTGCTCAGTCACACGGTGCATCACTTCGCCATCGTCGGACTGCTTCTGAAATTGCAGGGCATCGAGCCGCCCGCCGATTTCGGCGTCGCGCCGTCAACGCTGGCCCACTGGCGGAGGCAGGAATCGTCATGTGTACAGTGACCTGGCTCCGCACCTCCGACGGCTATTCCCTCTTCTCGAACCGCGACGAGAAGAAAACGCGGCGGCCCGCCAGACCACCGGCGATGATGGTTCGCAACGGAGTGAGATACTGCGCGCCGATTGACGGCGACCACGGCGGGACCTGGATCGCGGTCAATGAGTTCGGTCTTTCGCTCTGCCTGCTCAACCGCTATCAGGATGAGCCCTCCAACCCGACGCATCCCTTCACCAGTCGCGGCGAGATCGTGAACAGTCTCATCTCCAGCCGCTCGAACCGGGACGTTCTCCGACGGCTCAATCAGAAACCCCTGAACGAATATCGGCCTTTCACATTGGTCGGACTGACGGCAAACGCTACGGTCATGAAAGTGGAATGGACCGGACGCAACCTCGTGACGGACCTCCACGCCGAGGCGGTCCTTCCACTGGTCTCATCTTCCTTCGACCTCGCGGGGGCTCAGACCCGCCGCCGCGAAGTGTATCGGGAGTTTACCGCGGGCGGCCTCACGTTCGATGCCCTGGTCCGGTTCCACTGGTCTCATGACCCTGAACCCGGACCCTACGCTCCCTGCATGCACCGGTCCGACGCCCAAACGGTGAGTTCAACCATCGTTTCGGTCGGTAGCGGCGGTGTGACAATGCGCTACACTCCGGGTGCGCCCTGCCAGTCTCAGCCTGGGACAACCTATACGTCATTTCGCCTGGCGGAGGCCGCATGAAACGTGGTCTTCACGGAATAATCCTGCTTGCACTCCTGACCGGCAGCTTCATCGTCACGGCCCGAGCGGGCGTTCCGTCCCTTCCGGACCTTCCCTTCAGCGAAAAGGAGATGACCGGCGGATTCCTCGCCTTCTGGCTCATCGCCCTGTCAACGTTCGTCAGCGAAGACCTCACCTGTCTGGCCGCCGGAACGCTGGCGGCGCAGGGGCGCGTCGGCTTTCTCTTCGCCATCGCCGCGTGCCTGACCGGCATCTTCATCGGCGACATCCTGCTCTTTCTCGCCGGACGGTCGCTCGGTCGCCCGGCGCTGGCCGCGGCCCCGCTCAAGTGGTTCGTCTCCGGGGAAGCCGTCACGCGCGGCTCGGACTGGCTTGACCGGCGCGGCGCGGCGGTCATCTGGTTGAGCCGATTCGTGCCCGGCATGCGGCTACCGACCTATTTTGCCGCCGGAATGCTCGGCACCGGTTTTGCGCGGTTCACCCTGTATTTCTTCATCGCCGCGCTCGTCTGGACGCCGCTCATCGTCGGCGCGGCGGCCATCTTCGGAGCGACGGTCGTGGCCGGATTCCTCCCGCGTGGCTTCGGCGGCTTTGTCGAAATCGCCGTCGTCGCGGTGATTGGCTACGGTGTCCTCAAAATTGCCCTGAAAATGGCGACCCACGAAGGACGCCGCCGGTTGATCGGCTCGTGGCGTCGGCTGGTCCGGTGGGAATTCTGGCCGCCGTGGGCGTTCTATCCGCCGGTGCTGCTCAACATCGTCCGGCTCGTGCTGCGCTATCGGAATCCCACGGCGTTCACGGCGGTCAATCCGGCGATGCCCGACGGCGGGTTCGTGGATGAGTCCAAGTCAGCGATTCTCGACGGACTGCTCGCCGCTCCCGAAAACCATGCCTTAATCGCCCGGTTCACCCTGCTCAAACACGGCGAATCGGTCGCCCGGCGCGTTGCACAAGTCGAACGCTTTCTCGATCTCAATGGCCTTGAATACCCGGTCGTTCTCAAACCCGACGCGGGCCAGCGCGGCAGCGGCGTGGCGGTGATCCGCGACGCCGAAAAACTGCACAACTACCTCGCGGCCACGGAAACCGACTGCATCGCGCAGGAATACGTCGCGGGATACGAGTTTGGCGTGTTCTACGTCCGGCACCCGAAAGCCCTGCAAGGCCGCGTCTTCTCGGTCACCGAAAAGCGCTTTCCGGTA
>JAAFHI010000934.1 GCA_013298335.1 Actinomycetota bacterium | reverse complement strand
CCAGCGGACGCTGTTTTGCCTGCTTCACGCGCCGACGGCGATTCTCTACGGCTTCAACACGCTGGTTTCGCTGTTCCGAAACCGGATCACCTGGCGAGGGATTTCCTATGTCCTCGAATCGAATCGAAAAACCCGGATTGTCCGTGCCGACGGTTGAGGGCTTCATTCTCGCAGGCGGACGCAGCCGCCGGATGGGCCGCGACAAGGCCCGCATCGAGTTTGAAGGAAAAACGCTCCTCGCGCGCGCCGTAGCGACCGTTTCCGCCGTCGCGACGAAAACCACCGTCATCGCCCGGACGATAGACGCCTACCCTGAAAGCGGCGTCCCGGTGATTGCCGACCTGCGCCCGAATTGCGGGCCGCTCGCAGGCATCGAAACCGCGCTTTCTGCCGCGAAATCCGATCTCGTCATCGTTCTGGCATGCGACATGCCGTTCGTGACGGATGAATTATTGAAATTTATGCTTGAACGCGGCAATCCGAACGGCGCGATCATCCCCGCCGACCCCGACGGACGCCCCTGCGGCGTCTGCGCGGTCTACGGGCGGGAAATACTCACAAAAATTTCCAACCTGCTCGACGCCGGCGAACGCCGGGTGGATGCGCTGTTTTCAAACACCCCGACCGGGATCGTGCCCTTCACCGATTTTTCACATCTGTCAGGATCACCGGATTTTCTCGCCAACTTCAACATTCCGGACGACTTCACGGCAATCCGTTCCAGTCGCCCGTAATCGGAATATCGGTCGCCGTGCCGTAGAAAAATTCGATCTCGGCGAATCCCGATGAATTGGAATTCCTGAGTAGCCACTGATTTCCACGCACCACCCCGATGGTGTCGAAACCGTCCGCGTTCCAGTCGCCCGCCACCGGACGGTCACCCGCCTGTCCATAAAAGAATTGGAGATCGGCGAATCCTTCCGTGTTCGAATTCCGCAGATAGACGAATCCGTTCGTCGGGCGGAACGCGCCGATGGTATCCACGCCGTCGCCGTTCCAGTCGCCGACGATCACCACGTCACCAGCCGTGCCGTAGCTGAATTGAAGATCGGCGAACCCCGCCGAATTCGAGTTTTTGAGAAAAAGCTGCGTGCCGCGCACAATGCCGACGGAATCAACCCCGTCGCCGTCCCAATCGCCCGCGACAGGCAGGTCGCCCGCCTGCCCGAAGGGAAACTGGAGGTCGGCAAACCCGCTCGAATTCGAATTTCGCAGAAAAAACACGCCGTCGCGGTAAATCCCGACGGAATCCACGCCGTCGCCGTTCCAGTCGCCGACCACCGGAAGGTCATTGGCCGTCCCGTAGAAGAATTCCCGGTCGGCAAAGCCGGTGTCGTTGGTTTCCCGTTGATAGACAAATCCGTTCGAGGTTCGAAACGCACCGGGCGTGGAAGCGCGGGGCACACCCTGCACGATGCGGACGGTTTGCTCGGCCACGGTGAGCGTCCCCGTTCGCGGGGCGACGGAACCCGCCACGGTGAACGTCACCTGACCGTTGCCGTTGCCCGTCTTTCCGCCGGTGACGGCGATCCAGCCCGAGTTGCTCCGGGCCGTCCAGGTCGCCTGCGGGATCGCCGTCACATCGAGGTTGAACGAACCGCCGCCCGGCGGCACGGAGACGGTCTCCGACCCAACCTGAATCGGTGAAACGGTCGTCGCGAACAGGTTCAACACCAGACTGTCGGCGTCGCTGAAAAACTCATGCTCGCCGAAACACATTTTCAAGTGCCCCTGAATGTCGCCGGTAAACGCGCCGTACCCCGGCGGAATCAGCGGACGCAGGTCGGTTTCGAGCGGGTTGACCGTCAGATAGTCCTCCGCGTCGAGAACGCCCGCGTTTTTGAACGCCGTCTGAATGGCGACCGAATCCGCCGCGCTCAGTCCCGGAATCTGCCAGAACCGCAACGGGTACACCGGCGAGGGGACGTTTTGCCGGAATTTTGCCCGGATGCCCCGCCCGGCGAGGGTTTCGAAATTGGCCCGCGCGCGGGCATTTCCCGAAGCCCCGATGGTCGAATCCTCGGTCGCCACCGCCCAGACATGCGGCAACGTGGTCGTCTGGTAGAAAGGATCGGGACCGGAAGCGATGAAAATCGACACGGCGCGAATGTTGTACTGCGCGCCGAGAATGAACGCCGCGCGCGGCGCGAAAGCCCCGCCGTTCGAAATTCCGCTCGTGAAAATCGGCGTCGCGGGCGTCATCCATCCGCGCGCCAGAAACAGGTCGAGCGCGGCCTTGACGTTCTGGGCGTCGCGGTTGGTTTCGAGCGTGAGATTGGCGTTGTCTCACTGGTTGTCAACGCGATTGAAGCTGTCGAGGGCGACGATGGCGAATCCGCGGGCCACGGCGTCGCGGTTGAAAATGTTCTTTTCG
>JAAFHI010000305.1 GCA_013298335.1 Actinomycetota bacterium | reverse complement strand
CTGTCCTTGAGGGCAGGGCGACGAACGGACTCGACAGTTCTCTTTTTCCAGACTTTTTTCGCGCCGGGGTGTTCACATCCGCGCGAACGAGTTCCACCCCATAATTCCCGGAGCACATTACACCGCATGAAAAAGATCGTCACCCTTTTGGTTCTGATCGGACTCTTCACCGGCGGAATCGCCTGCGCCGGGGCAACCGCCCAGCGACGAATGCCGCCCGTGACGCCGGGGATGACCCGGCAGACCTTTTCGGTTGAAGGAACCGAGCGGGAAGCCCTCGTTGCCGCGCCGCTCACCATCCCGTCGGTCGGCGCGCCGCTCGTGTTCATTTTCCACGGACACGGCGGAAATGCCCGGAACGCCGCCGCCAAATTTGCGATTCACCGGGACTGGCCGGAAGCCGTCGTTTTGTACATGCAGGGCCTTCCGACCAGTACGCGCAACGATCCGGAGGGAAAACGTCCCGGCTGGCAGAACCGCGCGGGCCTCGACGGCGACCGCGACCTGAAATTCTTCGACGCGGCGCTGGCCTGGGCGAAAAAGAACTACACCATTGATCCCCGCCGGGTTTTTGTCGGAGGACATTCAAACGGAGGCGGGTTCACGTATCTTCTGTGGCGTGAACGGGCCGACCGGATTGCGGCGTTCGCGCCGGCGTCCGCGGTGTGTCCGGGAGCGGCGCGGCTCACTCCGCGCCCGGCGCTGGTCATCGGCGGGGAAGGCGATGCGATCGTGCCGACGGAAAACCAGAAAGCCACGGTTGCGGGACTGATTGCGGCGAACAGGTGCGCCGCGCCGGACGGCGGATGGTCCCTCGGCTATCATCAGTACCGTTCAAATTCCGGACCGGAACTTGACGTGTACGTTCACAATCGGGGACACGCCCTGCCCGACGACGCCGGAGAACGGATGGCGCAGTTTTTCGTCCGCCAGTCGCTGAAAAAGTAGGTCAGTCAGGTTTCGGGAAAAAATCCTCTTCATCAGCCCACACGAGATTGAGACTCTTCAAAGGATGGGGAATGTTTTTGTGGCTCCGCCGCCCGATGTGCGGAATGGCTCTGCCTTTCCGCCACGCGCTCCCCATACATCCAGCGAGGGGCTGCGCCCCGATCGGGCTGAAGCCCTCAATCTTTTCGATGAACCGTCACGGAAAGGCGGAGCCATTCCGCACATCGGGCGGCGCAGCCGCGTTTGTCCCAATCCAACATGGTCTGATTGAGGGCTTCAACGGACTCGTTGAAAGCAACGTTTTCCCGGCGCATGCCGTCCTTCGTCCGGAAGCGGTGGCTGACGAACGTTGACCTTTGGCATAAAACGTCAGCGCACAGCCTAAAATACATTTTCGATTCTTGATTGAAGATTTTCGACTTTTCGGTTTTTTCTCCTGTACCTTTCGATTCCATCGAAAATCCGGAAATCGAAAATCCATTCATCAAACTGGGGTGGCTATGGGACAGGCACGCTGGAAAGTGCTCGTGTTGAGTTTGTTTCTTGCGCTGACGGCCATGACGGCGCACGCGCAGGATGCGGTGGCGGCGTACAACGAAGGCAACAAGGCACTCAGTGCGGGCCGCAACGATGACGCCGTGCGGAACTACACGCAGGCGATTCAACTGAAAGCCGATTTCGCCGAGGCCTACAACTGGCGCGGCTGGGCTTATCGTTCGCTGGGACGGTTCGACGATGCCTTTCAGGATTTCAACCAGTCGATCCGGTTGAAGCCGAGCTACGCGATGGCCTTCCACAACCGCGCTTACGCCTTCGACGACATCGGGCGCTACGAGGACGCGGTGAAGGACTACACCGAGGCGCTGAAGCTCGATCCGAAGCTGGTCAGCGTCTACAACAACCGCGGGTTGTCCTACAGCGCGCTCGGGAAGTACGACGAGGCGATCAGCGATTTCAACGTGTCGCTTCGCAAGAACCCGAAGGATGTCACGACGCTGGTCAACCGCGGGACGGCCTATTCCGGCAAGGGCGATTCGGTGAAGGCCATCGCCGACTTCGACCAGGCGATTCTGGCCGAGCCGAACAATGCGACGGCGCGGACTTCGCGCGGGCTGGCGCTCTACGGGACCGGAAAATATGACCGGGCGCTGCTCGATTTCGACAACGTCCTCAAGAACGACCCGACCAACGCGGTCGTTTTCGGGCATCGGGGTTATACCAACAGCGCGCTTCAGCGGTTCGACAAGGCGGTGAGCGATTTCAATGAATCCATCCGCCTGAATCCGAAGAACGCGACGGTGTATTCCGGGCGCGGATTCGCCCGCTACCAGATGAAGGATTACGAACTGGCGCGGCGTGACTTCGACGAGGCCATCACACTCGACCCCAAGACGGCCAAGACTTTCTGCTACCGGGCGATGACCGCCTACAACCTCGACCGTCCGGCGGACGCGAACCGCGATTTCGACCAGTGTTTCGCGCTCGACGGCGCGCTCCGCAAGCAATATGACAAGGCCGCGACCGAAATGGCGGCCAGGGCCAACGGCGGCGGACGACCGACGACGCCTCCGCCCGCCACCCGTCCGGCGGACCCGCCGTCCGATCCGGGCGACGAGCCGACCACGCGCCCGACCCGTCCGCGGGACAATCCAAACCCGACGACGCGCCCGGCTGACCCGGTCCCGACCGGACGTGCCGCCGCCGATGCCGACGCGGCGATTGCGGCTGGCGAATCGCAGGCCGAGGCGGGCGATTTCCGCCGCGCGGTGACCAACTTCGACCGGGCCCACGAACTCGGCGCGCGGACGTCGCGGCTTTACACCGGACGCGGTGCCGCCTATCGCAACCTCCGGGAATTCGACAAGGCGCTTTCCGATCTCGACGAGGCGGTCCGGCTCGACCGGCGCAACGCGAAAGCCTATTTTGAGCGCGGCGAGTGCTATGCCGCGCAGGATCAGCCCGAACGGGCCTCGGCGGATTACTCCGACGCCATCCGGACCACGACCGACAACGATTTTCGCGGAACGGCCTACTTCCGCCGGGCGGTGGTCGGATACAAGCTCGGCCAGTATCAGCGGGTGGTCGAGGACACGACCGAGGCGCTGAAGGTCAACCCGAACCGGGCGCGGGCCTACGGCGTGCGCGGACTGGCGAAACTGCAACTTGGCCGGAACGAGACGGCGGATGAAGACCTCCGCCGCTGCTATTCGATTGATCCGGCGTTGCGGGAAGAATTCGAACCGCAGGTCCAGGCGGCGCGGCGCGGCGGAAATCCGCCGTCCGGAAACGGCGGCACTGGCGGAAACAGCGGTAACGGGAGTATTGGTCGGAATCCTGGAAACACCGGAAATCCCGGAAACACCGGTCGCACTGGCGGGACTGCCGATCCCGATCCGAATGGCGGGGTTCCGGTGGCGCGAAAAACGCCCGCGCGCGCCCAACCCCCGGCGAATTTCGACCCGGCGCAGGGGCTGGCCATGCTTCAGGCCATCCGGCAGGGAAATGAGATTGCGGTCAACAACTATCTCCGGCAGGGGGTTCCGCCGACGGTTCTGGCCGCGAACGGCATGACCGCCCTGATGGTCGCGGCGGATTCCGGCAACGCAAATCTGGTGAAACTGCTGCTGCGCTACGGCGCGGACCCGCTGGTGGGCGACCCGAAGGGGATGACGGCGCTCATGTTCGCCGCGCGGGGCGGTCATGAGGAAACGCTCGGAGCGTTGCTGACCACCCGCCAGGATGTGAACGCGCAGGACGTCAACGGGATGACCGCCCTGATGTACGCGGCTCGGCTCGGGTCCCGTCAGACGGTCGAGGTCATGCTGACGGCGCGTCCCGACGTCAATCTCCGCAACGTCAACCATGAAACCGCCTTCGGGCTCGCCCGACGCGGCGGACACAACGCGGCGGCGGACCTGATTCAGCGCGCGGGCGGTCGCTGACCGCGACTTCCGGGCATTTTCGACCGCCTCCGGACGGCCCCGTGTCGTTCGGAGGCGGTTCCCGTTTTCCGGTCCGGGCGGGGTTAGGGTTGAATTCGGGTTGTTTCGGTGAAAACAGTTCTGTTAAAACGAAAGGCTTCCGAGATGTGTCGTTGCGTGATTTTCGGTATTTGGTCCGGGAATGCAGTGCGGCTTCGTTTCGGACATTTTTGAGCCTCCGGCCCCAAGTCGCTTTTTCAGATGGTGGACAAACTCGAAGCCGTTTCCGATCTGCCTCCCTCTTCGTGGAATCCTTCCGCCGAACCGCCCGCGCCGGTGGTGACGGTCATTCAGTCCACGCAGGGACAGGTCGCCCTGAAACTGGCTGAATTGTGGCGTTTCCGGGAACTCCTGTTCTTCCTCGTCTGGCGTGACGTCAAGGTCCGCTACAAACAGACGCTGCTCGGCGCGTCGTGGGCGATCCTTCAGCCGCTCGCGACCATGATCATCTTCACGGTGATTTTCGGGCGACTCGCGAAACTGCCGTCCGACGGCGTGCCCTACCCGGTGTTCGCCCTCGCGGCGCTCGTGCCGTGGACGTTTTTCGCCAACGCGCTCGGGCAGGCGACCAACAGCCTCGTCGGCAGCGCGAACCTCATCACCAAAGTCTATTTTCCGCGCCTCATCATTCCGACCGCCTCGATTCTGGCCGGGCTGGTGGATTTCGCCATTTCGTTCGCCTTTCTGGTCTGCGCCTACATCTATTACGGGATCGTGCCGTCGGCCCGGGTGCTGACGCTGCCGCTCTTCCTGCTGCTCGCGCTGGTGTTCAGCTTCGGGTTCGGGTTCTGGCTGTCGGCGCTCAACGTGAAGTACCGCGACGTGCGGCACGTCGTCCCGTTCATCACCCAGATCGGGCTCTATGCCACGCCGGTCGCCTACCCGAGCAGCCTGCTCGGACCGAAATGGCAGTTGCTCTACGCGATCAACCCGATGGTCGGGGTGGTGGAAGGGGTCCGCTGGGCGCTCTTCGGGACGAATACGCTTACGCTTCCCATGATCGCGATGTCGTCCGCGACCGCGCTCATCATGTTTTTCATCGGCCTCGTGTATTTCCGTTCGACGGAGCGCGAGTTCGCCGATCTGGTGTAATTCATGGCCGCGCCGGTGATTTCAGTTCGTGGATTGAGCAAACGCTACGCTTTGGGGCAGCGCGGACTCGCGACGACCAATTTCCGCGAGCGTCTCGGCGAACTCGCCCGCTCGCCGCTGTCCTTTTTCGGCGGCGGCAAGGAACCCGCCGAAGTTCTGTGGTCGCTGAAGGATGTGTCGTTCGAGGTGGCCCAGGGGGAAGTCGTCGGGCTGGTCGGACGCAACGGGGCGGGCAAGAGCACGATGCTCAAGATTCTGTCGCGGATTACCGAGCCGACCGAGGGCCGGATCGAACTGCGCGGGAAGGTCGGGTCGCTGCTCGAAGTCGGCACCGGTTTCCACCCGGAGCTGTCGGGCCGGGAAAACATCTACCTCAACGGCGCGATTCTCGGCATGAAGCG
>JAAFHI010000180.1 GCA_013298335.1 Actinomycetota bacterium | reverse complement strand
CTGACGAGGCTCACGAAATTCTCCCGCAACGCCACCCCGCCCTCACGGGCGGGGCTATTTTCTGGCGGCGCATTCGCGCCTCAATACCAAAACCCGCCGGAGCGCCCGTCAGCCGTTGAATTTTATCGGTTGAATCATTTTGCGGGGGTATTTGAAGCTGGTGCGGCGGTTTTCGGCTCGATGCCCCCGCCCCAGACGTCCTTGAAGGCCGGCGGGAGAACCAGCGCGACGGCAACCAGGCTGGCGAGCACGATGAACACCAGATGCACCCATCCCAGGAACTGGAACGACCGGGAATTGACCAGCCCGGTTCTGGCTTCCGAAGGCGCGTTCCCTGAATCCTGCGCGTTGATTTTGTTGACGGCCTCGTCGGAATAGGTCCAGAGCAGCGCGATCAGCAGCCCCAGACTGTAGGCCCCGAGCGCGCCGGAGTTGCGGAACCGTTCCACGAACAGAATCGCCGTCCCCGAGAGGGTCGAGGCGATCATGGTGGTCAGTCCCTGTTTCCAGGTTTCGGCGTCCTTGATGAACCGCAAACCGAAGGTCGCAATCGCGCCGACGAAACAGCCAAGCGAGAACAGCCCGAGCATGTCCATTGGAAAAGCCTCGTCTTTTTTGGTGGTGGGCGCATTGTAACGTTTTGCGAATCTCCGGCCAGCGGAAATCCATGCCCGGGAAGAATTTCAAAAGGGGCACTACCGGAAAATTTGTGGGTTGAGAACAACCCACCCTTCCTGTGAACGCGGCTCTGCCGCCCGATGTGCGGAATGGCTCTGCCTTTCCGCATCGGTTGATTCAAGTATTTGAGGGCTTCAGCCCGACACATGTGCTCGGGGCCGAGCCCCTCGCGGTGGAGATGGGACGCAGGACGGAAAGGCGGAGCCATTCCGCACATCGGGCGGCAAGCCGCATCGGAACCAGCCCGCGAGGTCGGATGAAACAGGGACTTTGACCCACAAACTTTCCTGTAGTGCCTCAAAAGGCACCGCAAAAAAGCGTTCTCCGCCGACCAGGATGACGGAGAACGCGCGTTGAAAATGTCCGATGCCTACCTGCCGATCCTGATTTCCCGGACGGGCGATTCGCTCAAAAGCCGGTTTCCCTCGCCGAATGCCTGTACCTTCCACTTGAGATTTCCATCGGGCGTGCGTTCCCCAAGCCAGGAGGGCGCGCGGTACTCCAGCCGTCCGGCGGGCAGCATCGCGGAATGAACCGCCTTCCCCGCGCCGTCGGTGATGGTCAGCCGGTAGTACTTCGCGCGGTCGGTCGCCGACCATTTGAACGCCAGTTCACTCGCGGCGGGAACCACCGCCTGGTTTTCGGGGAAAAGCGTCCATTCAACGGGCTCATTCGACAAGACATCCGCCGGGGGCGGCGCATCGCCCGCGCTGACGAAGTACTTCAGCGTCGGCAGCGAAAACCCCGCCGTCGCCCCCGCCGGGACCGCGTTCACCGGATTTCCCGGATCGGGAACCGCCTCGATTCTCAATAAAAGCTGATAGCCGCCGACCAGCGACTTGTTCACGCGCCAGTTTTCCGGCCCCGGCAGCGAATACCGTCCGCCGGGCGGAAGCTGAACGTTGAACCGCGAAAGCTGGGTAAACCGGCGTTGCCGTCCCCGTTCCTCGGGCGGCAGCGCGGCTTCCGGGAGCAGATCGGTTGCCGTCGGCGGCGAATCGCCCGGTTTGACAATTTCCCAGCGCCCGACGAGGCGGCCCGTGCCGGTGTAACTGATTTCGGCGGTGATACTTGGCAGCGGTTCGTCGGATTTCACGAATGGCACCGTTTTCCGCCCCTCATCCCACAGCAGGCGGACGCTGGTGAGCGAAAACGAGGTCGCCGCGCCGTTTCCGCTGAGGCGCAGCGTGACCACGACGTATTCATCCGGTCCCGGACCGTCCGTCCGGACAAACCGCCGCACATAGAAAAACGTGCCCTTCCCGGCAACCGCGTCCTGATACGCGCGGCGCGCCACCGACGGCGGCACGCTCATGACGTCGGTATAGCCGGTGACGGCGCTCGTCCGCGACTGGTCGTAGCGCACCGGCAGCGAGCCGTACACCGTGGCCGGATCGCATTTGAACCCGATGTCGGGAGCAGCGGGAACGATATCGCCGCAAAAAGTCCCGCTCACGGGTCGCCGGTTGGCCGCGTTCGAAAAGGTCAGAAACACGCTCGTCGCGCCCTGCGAATAGACGGTCGCGTGGTCAGGCGCGACGGTGATGTTCTGCGCGCTGGCCGTGGTCGCCCAGAGAAAAAGGACGGCTGCCGCCAAAATCCAATGAATGAATGAAGAAATCGGTTTCATGGAATGCTCTTTAGAAAAAGGTGATGGTCAGTCCGGCGTTGATGATCTGGACGCGCGTGCGGTCCCGCGTTCCGGCGGCGAAATCGCGCGTGATGGCAAGACGGTCGGCAAACCGGACGAACGCCTGGGTTTGTACTTTGCGGAATTTGCTTTTCTCGACGCCGAAGGTGAAGGAAATCTGGGTATCGAATTCGACGTTGCGGTTGCGTCCGATGTTTTCGGCATCCCCGGCAAGCGTGTGCGAAAGGTTGCCCGTCCAGGTGAACCGCTTGTCGATCTGCCACGTCATCGCCGTCGCCACCCGCGTCGTCCGGCTGGTTTTATTGAATTCGCGTTCGAACACGCTCTCCCGGTTCACTTCGATGGTCGTCTGGAACTTCGTCCCGGAATTGAACCCGAACCGGACCGCGTGAACCTGATTGAGCTGGTCGGCGGTTTCGCGCGTCGGCTGTTCGTTGTCGGTCAGCGACCGGTTGTAGCCGTACCCGGCGGTAAACTTGCCGAACGTCCATTCCAGTCCGACGGTCTGATTCGTCAGAAACTGGTTCGGTACGGCTTCCGGGGCGAATTCGAAACCGCCGCCAACCGGAATCGCCTCGCCAAACTGGTGGGTCCGGTCAAATCCGTAGGTCACCTTGGGCAGAAGGGGCGATTTGGCGATTTTTCCCCGAAAGAACATCGCCGCGGGGAAAGCCACGTTGACCCGCGACGCCCGCGTGAGCGATTTCAAAATGGACGGCACGTTCGCCAGATTGTCGTTGAACCGGGTGTGGGCAAACTGCACCGCGACGTCGCCGATGGTGGCGTTGGCCGAAAATTCCTGCTGCGTCTTATCGGCCTGCGTCGAAGCGCCGAGGCTCTTGAACAGCGGATCGACCTGCTCGTGCTTGTAACCGACGGTCAGCGAAAGGGTTTTGTCCTTGAAAACCGTCCGGCTCTTGATCGCCTCGACCGTGATTTCGAAAAATCGGGCGTTGCGGGTCGTCCTTTGACCGGCGGAAACGGCGTCGCCCTGTTCGAGCAGCGGGTCCGCCGGGTTGTCGAACCGACTGCGGGTAAAACCGCCCTCGGCCTTCACGAATCCCTTCGGATCGGCGAAGACGAACCGGATGCTTCCGCCCTGGCTGCGTTCCACGTCGTTGACGCTGGCGTCCGAAACGCCGTTGAGCGCCGCGACATAGCCGTGCATGCCGCCGAATTCCAGCCGCAGCAGACCGGGGTTCTTCGCGAACACCTCCATGCCGAGCGTCGCGCTCTGAAGCTGATGCTGCCGGTTGTCGAGTCCGAAGAAATTACCGAAACCGACCACGCTCGTGCCGTTCATCGCCGCCGCCGAAAAATCGAACCGGCTGGCGAACGGAATCGAAAGCGTCACGCCGCGACTGCCGAATCCGTTGATCAGGTGGCGAAACCCGCCGTAACTGAAGTGGCCGAACTGTCCCTTGGCTTTCCCGACTTCAAATTCGAAGAGAAAACTCGACAGATCGACCTGCGGCGCGCGGTTTCCCAAAGTACCAAACCGCAACGCCTCTTCCTGGTTCGTCGAACCGGCGAAATCGGCCTGGGCCGTCCCTTTGAACGCGCCGCGCGCGAATCCGAGTTTGAAAGTGGATTGAAGCGTGCCGTCGGTGAAGGTCGCCCGCTGAGCGGGCCGCGTCGTTCCCGGATCGTTGAACTGCGCGGGTTGCGACTTCAACGTCAGCACCAGCGTTGGCGCGAACGTCACCTCGTCGAAGCCGAATTTCCGTACCTTCGGCCTGGTTTCCGATTCCGCGGTCGTTTCCGCCGGTTTTTCAGTTGGCGTCTCAGTGGAGGTCGCTGATTCGGCTGGCTTTTCGGTCTTTTCGGGGGCTTCGGACGGCGCGGCGGCGGAAACCGTCTCCGTCGCCGCCGTGGAATCCTCTTTTTTCTCGCCTTCGACGGCGATCACCAGCGGAAAACGACCAATTTCCTTCCATTCATCCGCCGGAGAAATCAGAAAAACGACGACTTCCGTCGCGCCGACCGGCAGCGGAAGGTCGCTCGGGTTGTAAACGAGGCGCGTTTCCCTTCCCGCGAAAAAAGCCGTGACGTCCGAGTCGCCAATCAGAACGCCGATCCGGCCTTCCTTCGGATTCGGCATCCGGTTGAAATCAAGCTGGAGCAGCACATCCGGCGGGAGGGCGGTTTTTCCGTCGAAGCCCGCCGAAACCGTCACGTCTCCGGTCTGCCCGAAAACCGGCCCGACCCACCCGAAAATCAGAAACAACGCCGCGAAGACCGATTTTTGAACGCAACTCCATAATGGAGCGGTAGTTTTCACGACACCCTCCTGAAAGTAGTGAGTCGTCAGCAGTTAGTAGTTAGCGGTTAGCGGTTAGTTGAGAGCCGCAAATGACTGACGACTGACCGCAAACTACTAACTACTAACTACTAACCGCTAACTGCTTGTCTTACTTGCCGCAATCGGAGCCGATTTGCTGGGCGTCACCGGAGAAATCGGTGCCCTTGATGGCCTTGACGACGACTTTCACCGCCAGCAGGCCGCAGACGAAGCGGGTCTTGATGGACTGTTTCGCCCGGGTGGATTTGGGCTGCGCGCCGGCGTCCTCGGAAACGGCGTCGATTTCATCGGACTGTTCGTTGACGCGCGCGCCGAATTCCTGGAGCAGCGCGAGCGCGCCACCGGCTTTCGAGATCAGGGACAGCGCCGGGGCGGCGGGTCCGGCGAGCCGTTTGGCGATGAAGCCGTTCAAAACGTCGAGTTTTTTACCTTCGCGAAGGCTGGCGACAATCGGGCCGAGCGTGCCGCGGAGTTGCTGCGCCCGCCGCTTGAGTCCTTCGGCGCGGGCCAACACGGCGCGTTTTTTGGTCGCGTCAGCCGGGGCGTCCTTGGCCTCCTTGGCTTCCCGTTTGAAGAAGCCCCATTCCTTGTTGTACTCGGTGGCGTCGGTGGCGAATTTCTCGATGAATGACGCAATCCGCGCCTTCTGCTCGGGCGTGAGCAGGTCGTCATCGGCGGCAATCGCGGCGGCGGTCGGTTCGGGGATGGGCAGCGGCTTCGGTTCGGGACCGGAGACGGCGAAGGCGGGGGTGACGGAGGCGGCGAGGAAACCCGCCGAAAGAAGCATTGAGGTGATGTGTTTGCGCATTGGTTGGTACTCCTGAAAGTGGTGTGAAATTTGCCGACGGCGGCAACCTACCCACCCCCGCCAATGCGCAGCGTGGCATTTTCCGAATTCTGAAAATGACACGCTCCGGCGGTCCAATTCCGTTTTTTCCTGAAGCTTTTTCTCAAAAAGAAATCCAGCCAGGCTTCGGAAAACGCGGCGAACCTCGAAACCCGTCCGAACAAGTCCCGCCCGGCCCTCGTATCGGAAACGTGACGGTTTGGAACGGAGTCTCACGATTCCCCGTTACCCGTTGATAATGAAGGAGAAGCGACGCTTACCCAAACATGCGTCAGTTAATGCCCGGCTTCAAACCGGGATTTTTCAACCTCCGTATCCGCTGGAAGGATTTCTTTCACATGAGAAAAATCGGACGTTTCGCCAAAATCGGCTTGCCGTTGCTGGTCATCATCACCTTTGTCGTGATCGGGACGGTGCAACGAACTCGAAAAGCGCACCGGACCGGAACGGCGCAACCCGCCGGAACGGGCAGCGCCACTTCCAGGGAAATGAAAGTCGGCGTCAAGCGAACCACCTACTCGACCTATCAGGAGGAAATTGACGAAAACGATGTGCTCCACGTCAGGGCGACGGAACGCCGATTTTTTTCAACCTACTACCACGCCGACTCCGTCAATGGAGATAAAAAGGGGGGGGGAATCCTGCTTCACGAAGAAAAAATGAAATTCGGCGTCTCTGGCGATAGTCCCTACGAAGCGGAAGTCAAAGTCACCGCATGGGAGGGAGATGACTACCGGAACAAGATCTGGGAAGTGGAACAGGAAGGAAATGTCGGTTACGTCACGGAGGAGAAGGACTTTTACAAAATAACCAAATATGGTTGCTGTACCGTCCTCTCGACGGATTCCTATTACAGCCTGGCGACCGGGAAAAAAATCTTCCAGGGAACGGCCCCCCTGATCCGCGTTTATTCAAACGAGACAGAAAAGACCCTGTCACGTTTCATCACGGTTCAGGGAATCGGAGCGAGCCTCAAACATCCGGAGCTGGAAGAAAACCCCGGGGCCATTGGCATCCTTCAATATAGGACGAACCAAAAAGCCTTGTACCGGGTCCTTTTGACCAAGGAGGGTCAGCATGGAGAATTTGATGGCTACATCAAATGCTTGGTGGAAAATCAGGGGACACGCCCCGAGAAAGAGGATATCGGTATCGAGAACCCTCAAAAACGCTCGGGGCGACAGGCGCTTTCCGGATTTTCCATCATTCTGAAAATTGGCGGGGACAAGGAAGTTTCAATCCCGGTCAGAAATGACACGCTTGATCTGGAAAACGCCAAGGTCCCGGCGGGATACCGGATTCGCCTTCTGA
>JAAFHI010000428.1 GCA_013298335.1 Actinomycetota bacterium | reverse complement strand
AAGCCGGCTTCAGCCTCACCCGGACGATCCAGATGACGCCGATGATGTCGGTGGTGGAAGGAAACCCGGTTTAAAGAGTCTTGGGAGTCTTGAGGGTCTGGGGAGTCTGGGGAGTCTTGAGGGTCTGGGGAGTCTGGGGAGTCTTGAGGGTCTGGGGAGTCGGGAACAAAAGAAACCTTCACCTACAAAGAATGCATTCAGTGGAATCTAGCCCATATCCGGAGCGCTTTGGCGAGGATATGGGGAATGTGTTGGAATGAAACGGTGTTGTTTCGGAATCCGTTTCCCCACGTCCTCGCCAAAACGCTCCGGACGTGGGCTACATTCCATTGGAAACCCACAAACCGAATGGGTCTGGCTTCCTTTCTTCGACTCCCAAGACGCTCAAGACTCACGAGACTCCCAAGACTCCCAAGACTCCCAAGACTCCCAAGTCTATTTCCGTCTGAAGATTTTCCTCAAATCCGGGCCGAATTCGAGAATCAGGTTGTTGAAAAGCTGAACCACCATCCCGGAGTTCCCGTTGCGGATGCCGTCGCCCCGGACGTTGAACCGGTCCGGCATCCAGGCAATCTGGGTGATGCCCCCGGCGTAGATGCCGCCCACCTTGGCAAACGCGGGCCGGATTTTGCCTTCGTTGTTGTAGGTCAAGAAAACGAAGGCCAGCGCATGCCCCGACCGTTTCAGAAATCCTTTTTTCCCGCTTCGGATATAGCGCGGGTCATGCCCGAGCGCCGCCGCGCCGGCATTCTGGATCGTTTCGGTAATCGTCCGGACGCCGAAACGTGAACCGAGGCGACGCCCGAATCCGGCCATTCCGCCGCCCCATTCCGGGGGATTGCCGCCCGCCTGATCGCCAAGCGCCGGGAAAACCGTGCCGAAGAGCGCCCCCGGACTGAAAAACGTCGATTTCCAGTAGAGCGTCACCCGCTGCCGACCAGTCAGCGGAACGTATTTGTCCGCGTCTATGTACCCGGAGGCCAGAAACTGGTCAAATTTCACCCCGTCTTCCTTTTTCGTGGGAGCCGGAGCGGGGGTTGGGGCGGGGTCCTGGTCCAGAACCTTGGCGTTGGCGGCTTCCAGAACCGGGACCGACTGGCCGAAAACCGGCGTGGCGGAGATGAAAACTGCCGTGCCGATCAGCGCGACCAGACAAAAAGTACGGATGAAGCGTGAACGAATTCCAGTCATTGGCGTTTGGGGTGATTCGGCGGCGAATGAACGCGGGCTCATCCGCCGATGAATCAGGAAAGATGCAGGTTGAAGGCGCCGGCTCCGGGTATGAGCCGCAAACGGTTACCTTACCTGAAAAGTACGAAACCGGTCATCCGGAAACCCGGAATGAACGCTAGCCGATCCACCGGAAACTGTGTGAAACGTCGCACAGATGCGTTCCGCCGGTCGGCTAAAAGGACCACCGACGGAAAACATTACATTTTTTTTTAGGTTGAGAACGGGATACGTTTTCAACCGGCGGATACGAATCAGCGATCCGATGATCCGCAAGGCAGAGGAGACATTTTTCGAATGGGCGCATCGCCGCATCACCCACACGCACACGAGCACGAGCACGCAACGCCCGGAACCCGGCTGTTCCGCATGCTCTACCTTGACCGGCGCGATCTGGTCACGATTGCGCTGTATGCCATTTTCGCCGGACTGCTCACGCTGGCGGTGCCGATCGCGTCCCAGGCGCTGGTCAGCAGCATCGCGCAAGGTCAGTCAAATCAGCAACTTGTGGTGCTTTCCGGGGCGGTGCTGGTTTTCCTGCTGTTCTCCGGCACCCTCCAACTCCTCGAGCTTCAACTCGTCGAACGCCTTCAACAGCGGATTTTCGTCCGGGTGGCCATGAACCTCGGCGAACGGATCCCGCGCATCCGGCAGGACGCGCTGGTCGGCGAATACGCGCCGGAACTGGTCAACCGGTTTTTTGACGTGCTGACCGTCCAGAAAGCCTTCGCCAAACTGACCCTCGACGGACTGGAGGCGATGCTGAAAGTCATCGTCGGACTGGCGCTGCTCGCCTTCTACAGCCCGATTCTGCTTGGATTCGACGTTGTCCTGATCGTGTTCGGCGCGTTCGTGGTCGGCGTGCTCGGGCTCGGCGGCCTGAAGTCGAGCATTCAGGAATCGAAGGAAAAATACCGGGTCGCGGCCTGGCTGGAGGAACTCGCCCGCTGCCACACCACCTTCAAAATGAGCGGCACGCTCGACTTCCTCATTGAACGGACCGACGATCTGGCCGTTCGTTACGTGCAGGCCCGGCGGTCGCATTTCCGCGTCCTGTTCCGGCAGGCCGTCGGCAACTACATTTTTTATGCATTCGCGAGCGCGGGCATCCTCGCCATCGGCGGCTGGCTCATCATCAACCGCCAACTGACCATCGGCCAGCTCGTCGCCGCCGAAATCGTCGTCATCACGGTTCTCGCCGGTTTCGACAAACTGGTCAAGCAACTGGAACACGTCTACGACCTGCTGACCGGCATCGACAAGGTCGGGCACGTCGAGGACCTCCCCATCGAACGCGAATCCGGAACGCCCATGACGCGCCTTGAAAACGGCGGGGTGGGGGTGGAATGCCGCGGACTGCGCTTCGGCTACCTGCCGGGCGTGGATATTCTCACCGGGCTCGATTTCAAATTGAAACCGGGAGATCGGGTCAGTCTGGTCGGCGGGAGCGGGGCCGGAAAATCCACCCTGGCGATGCTCATTTGCGGGCTTCTCGAACCCATCCACGGGGCGGTGGAAGTCAACGGGCTGGACGTTCGGGACGTTGATCTCGACTCGCTGCGCCGGATTGTCGGCATCGTGGGCGACCGCGAAGACATTTTCGAGGGGACAATCCTTGAAAACCTGACCGTCGGAGCGACGTGGGTCAGTCGCGAGGATGTTCGGGAAGCCATTGAAATGGTTCAGCTTACGAATGAAATCGCCGCGCTTCCCGAGGGTCTCAATACCGAACTCGTCAGCGGTGGTCACAACATTTCAAGGGGGCAGGTCCAGCGGTTGCTGCTGGCCCGGGTTCTGGCTCGGCGGCCCCATCTTCTGATTCTCGATGAAGCCTTTACCGGAATCGACGAACGGACGAAGCTGAAAATTCTCGACGGCATTTATCAGGAAACGAATACCTGGACCATCATCGACATTTCCTACGATTCGGAAGTCGTCGCCCGGTCCGGAACCGTTCACCTTCTCAGCAACGGAGCCATCGTCGAAAGCGGCGCGCCCGAGGAACTGGCATTGCGCCGGGGCAGCGAGTTCACCCAGCTCTTCCCCGAACTCGCCCGTCAACTGGTGGCCTCCCGCCTTTCATCCTGATCCGAACCGGCCGATCCGATTTCAAATCCGGTCGGCCCCGATTTTCCCGAGGAAAGAACCATGGCCGCGAAGGCACCCCTGAAAAGCGTCAGCCACGAAGAAACCCCGGTCCATCACCGGCGGAATTCATCGAAAGCGCTGCGCCTCGTCCATACCCCGCGCGCGGCGCGTCCGCTCGTCATGACCCTCTGCGTGTTCGCGATTCTGATTACCCTCTGCCTGATTTTCGTTCCCTGGCAGCAGTCCGTGAACGGCGCGGGCAAGACCATCGTGTTTTCGCCGATGGAGCGTCCCCAGAACATCGAGTCGCAGATTTCCGCCCGGGTCCAGAAGTGGTATGTCTCCGAGGGACAGACCGTCAAAAAGGGCGATCTCATCGCCGAACTGGCCGAAACCGATTCGAAGTTTCTCGATCCGGACCAGCTCGACCGCCTCCAGAAACAGCGCGAAAACCTCGTCACCCGGCGGGAAGCCGCCCAGCTTCGCGCCTCGGCCCTCGAAAATCAGATGTCCTCCCTGGGCCGGTCGCGAAATTTCGCGATTCCCTCCGCCCAGGAACGCGCGAAACAGGCACAGGACCGCCTCCGCGCAGCCGAGCAGTCACTCGCCGCCGGACGCCAGAAACTGCTCGCCGACAAATTGAACTTCGAACGCATCCGCGACCTGAACCAGGGGAAAAAAGGCGAAACCGGCGAGTGGATCATCCAGCCGGGATTGCGGTCGGACCGCGATTTCGAACTCGCCCGTCAAACCTACGAATCCTCAAAAAACGACGTTGAACGACTCGAAGCCACCCTTGAAGCGGCCAAACGCGACATCACGACCGGCAATCTCGACGCCGGGCGCGTCGAAAACGACACCGCCGCCGGATTGAGCAGCGTGGAAGCCTCCCTCGCCTCGGCGAAGGAAACCATCGCCTCGATCAACAACGACTTGCAGAAAATCGAAATCGACATCCGCAATTTCAGCGAACGCATCAACCAGCGCACCGTGCGCGCCGCCCGCGACGGCCAGGTCACGCAGCTCAAAAAGGTCGGCGACACGGAAACCGTCAAATCCGGCGAAGTCCTCTGCGTCCTCGTGCCCCTGCTCAAGGAAGAAGAACAGTCGGTCGAAGTCTACCTTTCGGATTTCGACGCCCCGCTCGTCCGGGTCGGCGACC
>JAAFHI010000828.1 GCA_013298335.1 Actinomycetota bacterium | reverse complement strand
AAGCCGTCGGTAGGTCGTTTCGAGTTCTTCGGGAATGACCCGTGTTTCCGCGATGGTTGTGACGAAATTCACATCGCCCGACCACCTCGGAAGCACATGCATGTGAATGTGCTCGGCGATACCGGCACCCGCCGCCTGCCCGACATTCATCCCGATGTTGCACCCCATCGCCCGATATTCGCGGGAGAGCGCATCATAGGCGGTCCGCGTGAGATCCATCATCTCGTCGCTTTCCGCCTTGGTCAGATCGGTGAGCGAGGCCAGATGGCGATAGGGCACGACCATCATGTGCCCGCTCACATAGGGGTAGATGTTCAGGATGACGAAATTGTACTTCGCGCGATGAACAAGGAAGTTCTCCGCGTCCCGCTGTTCGGCGGGGATGCGGCAGAACGGGCACTCATCGGCCTTCTTTTCCCTGGAAATGTCGGCGATGTACCGATACCGCCAGGGACTCCACAGATAATCCATTGGAGAAAGCTCCCCGCCCTCATTCGCCGTTGATGAGTTCCTTCAGTTCCTTGCCGGGCTTGAAGTACGGAACGGCCTTGGCCGGAATATCCACCGCGTCCCCCGTCTTCGGGTTGCGTCCGCGACGCGGACCGCGCTTGCGGATTCGAAACGACCCGAATCCCCGCAATTCGATTTTTTCCCCGCGATTCAGGCACTCGATGATGCTTTTAAAGACTTCATCGACAATTACTTCCGCATCTTTCTTGGTCAAGTCGGCGGCACGCGCGACTTCGTCAACCAGTTCCGCTTTCGTCATGGCGTTCCTCATTGCGAATTATTTGTTTTTGGCCGGCTGGAAACGTTGAACAGACATCAACGAGGCGCGAGGCTAGCAGATAGGAAGAACTACGACAAGTCATTCAATCGCGGAAAGTTATCGCCGCAACCGAAGCCGGGTTCGGAGAGGCGCGAAATTCCCGCGGTCGCGTCGTTCGACAAGCGGATGGAACCGCCCCGATTTTCAATGGAGAAAGTTCCGCGCCGAATGTTACCGTGCGGAAAAACCGTACATTCCCAAACCCCGACCCGCCGGATTGCCGCCATGTCGATTATCGAGTGCGTACCGAACTTCAGCGAAGGTCGCCGCCCGGACGTCATCGAACGCATCGTTGCCTCCATCGCGACGAATTCGCGCGTGACGGTCCTCGGCGCCGAGTGCGACCCGGATCACAATCGCGCGGTGGTGACCTTCATCGGTCCGCCCGAGGAAGTCGCCGACGCCGCCTTTCGCGCCGCCGCCCGCGCCGCCGAACTGATTGACCTCAACCACCACGTCGGCGCGCACCCCCGCATGGGGGCCACCGACGTCATTCCGTTCGTGCCACTGCGCGACGCCACGATGGAACAGTGCATCGGCCTGGCGGATTCCGTGGCGTCGCGCATCGCCCGCGAACTCGGCATTCCCGTGTACCTGTATGAGCATGCGGCCCGCAGCGCCGAACGCCGCAATCTTGCCGACCTGCGGCGCGGCGGCTTCGAACGACTTCGCGACGTCATCGCCACCGACCCGGCCCGGATGCCCGACTTCGGTCCGGCCATCATTCATCCGACCGCGGGTGCGACCGCCGTCGGCGCGCGGCACATCCTCGTCGCCTTCAACATCAATCTCGCCACGACCGACGTCGCCGTCGCCAAGCGCATCGCCCGCGCCGTCCGCGGATCGAGCGGAGGCCTGCGCTACGTCAAGGCCCTCGGCCTCGCCCTGCCCTCGCGCGGCATCGTCCAGGTTTCGATGAATCTCACCAATATCGAAACCACGCCAATCCATCGCGTCTTCGATCTGGTCAGGCTGGAAGCCGAACGCTTCGGCGTGGGCATCATCGGCGGCGAACTCATCGGCCTCGCCCCGAACCGCGCCATCGCCGACACGTTTGACCACGTCCTGCGAATGGAAAATTTTTCCGAACCGAAGATTCTCGAATACTGGATCGAGCACTACTACCGCCAGGGCACGCCGCGCGCCGAGCCGATGCCGGCGGCTTCCCTTCCCGCCGTCACCGAACAGCGTTTCGAACCGATCGTCTCCATCGGCACGCCCGACGGCGGACGCATTCCCACCCTCGCGGCCCAGCTCGCGCTGACCATCGGCCACGCCGCCTGCCTCGGACCGAGCGCCGACCCCGAAGACCTCGAACAGACGCTCGAAATCCAGCGCCAGCTCGAAGCCATCAATCCCACGCTCGCCCAGCGGGTGTCCGAAGAAGCCCAGAGCCGCGAAGCCATTGACGAAACCGACTGGCTGCCGCGCGACACCGACGCCGACCGACTCGCCCACGCCGCCGCCATCGAGGAAGCCGGACTGCTTGGCGCCACCGTCGCCTTCCGCACCGCGCAGGACGCCCACGCCGCGCTCGAACTGCTCGTCGAACTGAGCGACAGCGTCCGCACCGCCGATGTCGCCACCGCCGCGCAACTCGCGCTGACGGCCATCCGGACCGCCCGCTACCGCCTGATTGAACTGTTGTCGGGAAACGAAGACGAAGACGCGCGGGACTACCGCTCACGCATTACCGAACTGCTCGAAAACGCGGAAGTTCTCGCGATGCAGATCGAACTGCGCTTCACGGTAGGACAATGAGAAGGATGAAGGATGAAGGATGAAGGATGAAGGATGAAGGATGAAGGATGAAGGATGAAGGATGAAGGATGAAGGATG
>JAAFHI010000416.1 GCA_013298335.1 Actinomycetota bacterium | reverse complement strand
CGCTCGTGCTCGTGCATGGCCTCGGCGGAAGCTCCGAAATCGACTGGGGCAACTCGATTGTCCCGCTGTCGAAGAAATTCCACGTACTCGCCCTCGATCTGCCCGGATTCGGCAAATCCGACAAGCCGGAGAATCTGTCCTATTCGATTCGCATGCAGGAAGATTTTCTGGTCAGGTTTCTCGACGCGCTGAACGTGAAGAAAGCGCATCTGATGGGCGTTTCCATGGGTGGCTGGGTTGTTGCGAAGACCACGCTCGACCATCCCGAGCGCGTCGAGCGGCTCATCCTGGTCGATAGCGCCGGCGTCCGCTTCGATCCGCTCCCGACCGTTGAAATGCTGACGCCGGGCGAGAACGAAGCTGATCTCGAAGCATTTATGAGACTGATCTTTTTCAAGCCACCGAAATTCCCTGCTCCGATTGCGCGTGATTTCATCAACCGGGCCAGGGAAGGTGAATGGGTCATCCGAAAAACCGCGGCGGCGATGTTTACAATGGACGACGTTCTCGACGGCAAGCTCGGTCGCATCACCGCGCCGACGCTCATCCTCTGGGGAAAGCAGGACGCGCTGCTGCCGCTCCTGTCGGGCGAGAAGTTTCAGGCCGAAATGCCCGACGCAAACTTTGTGGTGTTTGATAACTGCGGACACGTCCCGAACCAGGAACGCAACCCGGCATTTTTGAAAGAGGTCGAGACGTTTCTGTCCGCGCCGCAACCGGCGAAGGGCGGGTTCGCCTTTGTTCCGTGATTTTTGAACACAAAGACACGAAGGCACAAAGAGAAGAAAACGAATTCTTTGTGTCTCTG
This sequence comes from Actinomycetota bacterium, assembly GCA_013298335.1. Lineage (GTDB taxonomy): Bacteria > Acidobacteriota > Blastocatellia > Chloracidobacteriales > Chloracidobacteriaceae > JAAFHI01. The sequence continues at coordinate 3,762 of JAAFHI010000416.1, read as the reverse complement.
TGCCTTCGTGTCTTTGTGTTCTGTCTTTCTACATCAGATCGACCGGATCGATTTCGACGAAGACGTTTCTCCGCTCGGCGTCGGTCAGTTTGGCAAACGACAGATCAAACACATCCCGGATGTTCTGCCGCTTTCTCGCCTTCACGAGAATTTGAAAGCGGTACTCGCCACGAAGTTTCGACATCGGCGCGGGGGCCGGTCCGAGGATGCGCGTCGAAGGCTCCGCCTTTGCCGCGCCGCGCAGATACTGGGCGAAACGATCAGCCAGCCCGGATGCCTGCGTCAGATCGGTGTGCCGGACGACCACGTTGGCCAGCACCGAAAACGGCGGGTAATACAACGCGCGCCGATAGCTGATTTCCTCGCGGAAGAAGCGTTCGTAGTCCTGTTCCCGCGCGGCCCCGAGTGCATAGTGCTCCGGGTGATACGTCTGGATGAGCACCCGGCCCGGTCGGTCTCCCCGGCCCGCGCGCCCGGCCACCTGCGCGAGCAACTGGAACGTCCGTTCCGCCGAGCGGAAGTCCGGCACAGCCAGTCCGGCATCCACCGACACCACGCAAACGAGCGTGACATTCGGAAAGTCGTGTCCCTTCGCGATCATCTGCGTTCCGACCAGAATGTCGATGCCGCCCGATGCAAACTCGCCGAGCACCCGTTCGAAGACGCCGCGCCGCCGGGTCACGTCGCGGTCGAGCCGCGCGATTTTCAAATGCGGGAAGAGTTCCCTGAGCCGTTCTTCGAGCTGTTCCGTCCCCTCGCCGACGTAGTTGATGTAACGGCCATTGCAGTTCGGACAGTTCTCCGGAACAGGCGTGTGGTGGTTACAGTAATGGCAACTCAGCCGCCGGTCGGCCTTGTGGTACGTGAGGGTCACATCGCAGTTCGGGCAATCGCTCGTCAGTCCGCAACTTCGGCAGAGCATGAAACTCGCGAACCCGCGCCGGTTCAGCAGAATCATCACCTGTTCCCGCTGGGAGCAGGTCTCCTGAATGGCGGTGGACAGTTCATCCGAAATGAACTGCGACCGTTTGTGCCGTTTGAAAACCTCGCGCATGTCCACGAGCGTCACGTCGGGCAGACTTCGCCCGCCGAAACGCTCCGTCAGGGTCAGATGAACGTACTTCCCGGCCTGGGCGTTCTGCGCCGATTCGATGGCCGGCGTCGCGCTTCCCAAAACAATCGGACACCCGACCCTGCTGGCACGCACGATGGCCGTGTCCCGCGCGTGGTAGTGCGGCACGGATTCCGACTGTTTGTATGACCCGTCGTGTTCCTCGTCGATGATGATGAGGCCGAGGTCCACGAGTGGCGCGAAGATGGCCGAGCGCGTACCGATAACCACGCGCGCCTGTCCGTCGCGGATGCGCTCCCATTCGTCAAGGCGTTCGCCGGGCGACAGCGATGAATGCAGAACGGCGACCAGGGCCCCGAACTTCTGCGACAGCCGTCGCGAGAACATCGGCGTCAGGCCGATTTCGGGAACGAGCATGAGCGCCGACTGTCCGCGCTCGACCACGGCCTGCATCGCCGTCAGGTAGACTTCCGTTTTCCCCGATCCGGTAATGCCCTGCAACAGAAAGGATGCGAATCGCCCGCCTGCGACGGCGTCGAGAATCGCCTCGTAGGCTACCGCCTGCCCCGCGTTGAGCGTGACCGATTCCGCATCCGGCAGCGACTTCAGATAGGCCAGCGGGTCACGCCGGATTTCGCGCACGAACACCTCCAGCACGCCCTTCTTTTCCAGCGTGTGAATCACCGACGGACTGACGTCGGCCTTCGTCGTCAGTTCGGTGAAGGCGATGGCCTCAGTCACCGTTTCCATCACTTCAAAGACACGCTGCTGCTGAAGGGAAGGATGAGAAATCAGTGATGGGTGCTGGGTACTGGGTGCTGAGTTTTTTTCTTCTTGCTGACTACTGACTGCTGACTGCTGACTACTGCCCCACCGCACCGCCGTCTGCCGCTTGGGCTGGACGCGCTGCCGACCGATCCTTTGCTGAATCTTCACGAGACCGTTCTGTTCGAGTTCACGCGCGATGGCCTTGGCACGATTGGATGAATACTCGGGCGGCGCGGCGTCGAGCGGCGAGTCCCCGCCGATTTCGACCAGCCAGAAGAGGAACTTGTGCTTGGTCAGTTGCTTCGCCGGGTTCTGGGTATTGGGTTTTGGGTTTTGGTCGTCGGATTCCGGAAAGAGCATTCCCGTCTCAACCGGTATCGACTTGTGACTCTCTTCAGGCTGACCACTGACTGCCGACTGCTGACGACTAACTGCTAGCTTTCGTCCGGCCTCGGTCGCCGTCACCCACGTCTGGAGCGACGTATCGAGGCCGGTCGGCAGCGCCGCTTTCAGTACCTCGCCCCACGGCGCGTAGTAGTAATCCGCCACCCACTGCGACAGTTCGAGGATTTCCTCGGAAATGACCGGCGTTTCGTCCAGCCAGGCTTCGATGTCCTTGAGCGCTTCCGGGGCCAGTTCGCCTTCGAGCGTGTCGTGCAGCGCCACGACGTAGCCGATCTGCATCTTGCGCCCGAAGGGCACGGCCACGCGGCAACCGCGCTGCGCCAGCGGCAGAAACGCTTTCGGTACGTGGTAGGTGTAGGTCTGCGTGACGTGGGCCGGAATGGCGACTTCGGCGAACAGCGGAGTTTCGGAAATGTTTGAATTGGTCATGGGAGGGTCTCCATCTTTTTTTCTTTTTTCTCTTTGGAGATATTCGGCGGACGCATTCTGCGCCCGCCCGCCTTTTCCGAAAACAGAAAAGGGCGGACCGAAGCCCGCCCTTTCCGTTAAGAGGCATCAGAGCCGTTACGGCAAGCCGTTCCAGTCGCCCACGATGGGAGTATCACCAGTCGGCGATCCATACACGAAGGCAATATCGGCGAACCCAGTGGTGTTGGAGTTTCTAAGGAGCCATTGATTTTCTCGCACAACACCAATGGTATCTACACCGTCGGCGTTCCAATCTCCGGCAATCGGTTTGTCACCCGCTTGCCCGAAGATAATCTCAATGTCCGCGGCACCGGTAGAATTTGTGTTTCTCAGGTACACAAATCCGTTTGTCGGACGGAAGGCCCCAATGGTGTCGATCCCATCACCATTCCAGTCTCCGGCAATAGGAATGTCGCCAGCAGTCCCATAGAAAAATGTTACATCGGGAGCACCGGCACTATTCGAGTTTCTCAGGAAGACGGTAGTTCCCCGAACGAGGCCAATGGTATCAATACCATCACCATTCCAGTCACCCGCGATGGGAATATCTCCGGGAGAACCGAAAACAAATGAGATATCGGCTGGCCCCAATGTATTGGAGTTTCGAAGATAGAAAACACCGTTTCGGAAAATCCCGAGTGTATCCACACCGTCTCCATTCCAATCTCCGACGATTGGCTTGTCGCCACCGATTCCATAAGCAAAAAGAAGATCAGCGGGTCCCGTGGTGTTTGAGTTCCTCAGATATACCCCCCCATCCGCTTCCCTGAATACACCGGGAGTCGCGGCATTAATCAGCCCAGGTCCTTGGGAAACAGTAATGGTAAGACCATTGACAGATACCGTCCCGGTGCGACCTCCGGGTGCCGAGGAGTTACGGGAAGCTGAAATTGTAAGCGTCCCATTTCCGGTACCTGAAGGCGAGCCAACAAATGAAATCCAAGGCGTGCTTGTTGTCGCACTCCAAGTGCATACGGATGAGGAGGGGTTGATGGCAACACTTTGAATCCCCCCAGCGCTGGGGATGGTAACATTCAAGGGTGAAGCGG
>JAAFHI010000152.1 GCA_013298335.1 Actinomycetota bacterium | reverse complement strand
AGGTCGAGTGTCGGCAGGTATTCGAGATGCCGGTGGTCCGGATTCGTGTGACGGAGCATCGGGCGGAACGCAAAACGTGCGCCTGTTGCGGGACGGTGACGGTGGGCGAATTTCCCGCCGAGGCAGTGACGGCGGCGCAGTACGGTCCGGGGATACGAAGTCTGGCGACGTACCTGATGGTGGGTCACGCGCTGCCGGTGCAACGGACACGGGAGATTCTGCGCGATCTGTTCGGACACACGATTTCGACCGGGACGTTGTGCGCGATGGTGAAGCAGGGCGCGGAGAATCTGGTCGGGTGGGAAGCCGCGGTCAAGGAACTGCTCATCGCCGCCCCGGTGGTCCACCCGGATGAATCGGGCGCGCGGGTGGGTGGCAAACTGTGGTGGCTGCATGTGGCGAGTACGCCCGATCTGACCTGCTACGCGATTCATCAAAAGCGTGGAGGGGCGGCGATGGACGAGATCGGGATTCTTCCAAAGATGTCGGGGACACTGGTGACGGACTGCTGGAAGCCGTACCTGAGCTATGCCGACCGGCACGGACTGTGCGACGCGCATGTGTTGCGGGAACTGATCAATGTGTCGGAAAACCACCGTCAGACCTGGGCCGACGACCTGATGGAAGTGCTGCTTGACGCCAAGGCCCAGGTTGACGCGGCGCGCGAGGCGGGCGCGACCGAACTGCCCCGCCACCGCCGCGACCTCATCGACGCCCGCTTTCACGCCATCGTTCAACAGGGACTGGACCTCCCGGAAAACGTCCCGACCGGCCGAAAACAGACCGTCCCCAAAAATCTCCTCGACCGGCTTCGTTTGTACCAGTCGTACTTTCTGGCGTTCGTCCATGATTTCACCGTCCCGTTCGACAACAACCTCGCCGAGCGCGATATCCGCATGGTCAAGGTCAAGCAGAAGGTCTCCGGCGGCTTTCGGTCCGAGGACGGCGCGAAGTGGTTCGCCCGCATTCGTGGCTACATCTCCACCGCCCGAAAGCAGGGCAAGAATATTTTCTCCGCCCTGACCGCCGCATTCTCAAATCAGCCGCTCGCGCTCATCCCCACGGGTTGAACAGTTACTAAACTCTATTTCTACAATATCTTACGGTTGTGGCATGACCTTGGCTGAGAAAAAAACATTTTTGGGAATTTTTCGACGAAAAGCTGAGAAGGTGCGATCTCAACCGTAAGCTATTGTAGAAGTTGAGCTTACAAGGGTAGGTCGAGAGGAATCACGAAGGGGAAATGGATGTTTTTCGCCTTCTAATGAGCCAATGGTCGAGATCTGTCCGGACGCGGTCGAGGTCCTCGATTCTACCATCTGAGCGAATATCTCTGGAAAGCGGCGTACTGTCTGCACGCCGAAGGCTCGCCCGAAGCCGCCGCCTGGGTGAACCAGCAACAGGGCCGGATGCTCGCCGGCCAGGCCGGTCAGGTCATCGGCGGATTGCGCCACCGGCTGGCCAAAGGACTCATTCGCGGCGGGGCCAAGCAGGAAACGGTCGCGACGGTCATCAATTATCTCGTGAACAATCGTTCCAGAACTAGGTATGACGAGTACCTGAAGGCCGGTTTTCCGATTGGATCCGGCGCCGTCGAATCGGCCTGCAAGCAACTCATCGTGACCCGGATGGAAGGCGCCTGCATGCGCTGGTCCGTCCCCGGCGCACAGGCCATGCTCGACTTGCGCGCCATTCACCTCAACGGCGACTGGAATAACTACTGGGACTTTCATCGACGCCGGGATCACGCCCGACGCTATCCCGATTTCGCCAACCACGACTCATTAGAAACGGCGGAGAAACTCGCCGCGTGAGTCCAACTCAAAGTAGCCACGCCCATTTAAAATCAACAAAGCGGAATTTTTCCGTACCATTTTTTCAACTCGCGACATTTTGTATTTGCAAGCACAAGAAATTAGGGCGTCCCAGCCGGAAGCGAGGCGGTTTCCGATTCCGGCACAGTGGCGAGATCCGTTTCGTTCTTCGAAATCGGTATTGCCGTTCCCCTTTTTTCCAGTTTTTGGAATCCGCTTTCTTGTCGTGAGACTGAATGAGCCTCATCTACCACACGCTCAAACTCGTCAGACAGAAAATGAACGAGTTTTTCGCCAATCAATACCCGCGCAGCGAGGATTGGGTAATCCTGGCGAACATCGTGGACACGGACGGGAACGCATTCGAGGATGCGAAAAACAAAATTGTCATGGTCCTCGCCAATATCCAGCACGAGACCATCGTCAGCACCTACACGCGAACCGTTCCGGTCAAGGGCGACCTCTACGCGGTCGTGACGCCACCGCTCTACATCGACCTTTTTCTCCTTTATTACGCCAACTTCTCAGACCGGAACTACGGAGAGGGGCTGACCATGATATCGGAGACGATCAGCTTCTTTCAGCAAAACCCGACCTTCACTCACGACACGCTGCCCGACCTTGATGCCTCGATCGAAAAACTCACATTCGAGATGGTGAATCTCGCGGTCAGCGACCTGAACTATCTGATGGGGATGATGAGCGCCAAGTACCTCCCATCGGTGTATTACAAGGTTCGGTTGCTGACGTTCCAGAGCAGAGCAATGAGGGGCGAAATTCCCGCGGTCCAAGGCCCTGAAACCTCGGATTCCGCGGCCTGACCGCGTTTTGAAACCAACGCCGCACATCGCATTCAGGATTCTCAACGATGAACCCAAAGCCACACCGAGCTTTCGAACGCGTACTTTCTCTTCCCTCCAAACCGAGGGTGGGGCCGGCGGCGGCGGTTCCGGGAAGTGACAAGTACGGCATTCTGGCCAAGGTTTCCATTGAGCATACCTATTACAACGCGTCCGCCGGCAGGTGTCCCGATTTCATGGCGGACCCCACGCCTGCGACCGCCGCACGAATGAAAAAGATCGGACTCCTTTTCAGAAATGACGAAACAGGATTCTACATTCTCTATGACCGGAGCCGGACCGACCAACTGGTGGACTATCTCCGGCGGACGGCAGGTTTCGAGGCCTGGCCCCGCCTATCGTTCGTTCTTTGGACGGGAAATCCCTTTTTCGTCAGTTTTTCCGAAATTCCTATCGCCACCGATCCGATGAAGTCGAACTTCTACTTTTCGAACCGAACGGCCCATCCCGGCGAACCGGTTGGAACCGTACTGCTCAATCCGGGCCGTTTCGTCCGGGGCGATCAACTGGTCAAAGTCATCGGAACCCAGTACCCCGTGACGGTTGATCTTCGAATCAATCGGGTGGTCGTCCGCGATATCGCCAACGAAATCGTTAATTGCCAGCCGCGGTGCGTCCCGGTTCCGCTCGCCCGGCTAATTACACCCGAATGGGTTTCATGCGCACGTCTCGACGAGTTTCTGACATTGAATCCCTACCCGGTCGAAGAAGTCTGCCGGGACGTCATTTACCTCGATTTTTCGGGCTTGCCGGAAGGCGAATACACCGTTGAAAAGGTCGACGCGGCCGGGATTCCAGTCGAAGCTGCGGACTTGGTCCTTTACACCTCAATGGCCCCGATTCCCCTTTGTTTTATCGACTTGCTCTTTACGAAACCGGGGGGAATCCGAAAAGGGAAAAAAGAGGGGGTCTACCCGGTCGTCGGGCTGAATACCAAAAATCCCCGTGTAACACCCGTGACCTACACTCTTCGTTTTCAAAGCCGACGGACACACTGGAACTACTTCATTGTTCCCGCGGCCGAAAGTCGGCCTCTGCGCGACCCGCGTATCGAGGACTTGTCAGGAACGGGCGTCACTTTTCTCGGCCCCTGCCGGGTTGAGCTGGCCAATGGCCAAACGGCCTACCGATTTACTTCCAAACAGACCATCCCGCTCCGGCAGCGATCGGAGTTCCGTTTCCAGCTCCTTTGCGGCCGTTCGGGGACGACCGAAGAAAAAATTCTCGTCAAACGACTTCCCGTCGCTTCGGCGAAACAGGTTTTGCCACTGACGCCCGCCGGGGCCTGCCGGAAGCTGACCGCAAGCCTGCTTCCGGAGAGTGCCGCCGAGCCCGGATGCCAGTCGCTGATCCGCAACCTCTGCTCGCCGGCGGAGCGGAAGAAGGCGGGTCCAGCCGTTTCATCCCCGGACACGGGGCTTGAAACCACAACGTATTCGGACATCTACGTTTACGTTTGAACTTCAAACCAGGAGAACGCCACCTCCGTCAACTCAGGAAGGAGTCGCTCTATGCCAGCTACCGTACAACGCAGGACGCCCGGGGTGTACATCACCGAACTCGAGGCTTTCCCACCGTCAATCGTGGGCGTCCAGACCGCCGTCCCGGCCTTTATCGGTTACACCGAAAAAGCCGAAATCAGCGGCAAACCGATTTACTTTGAGCCGATCAAGCTTTCTTCTCTCGCCGACTACGAGGCGATTTTCGGTCGTGGTTTCGAGCCGAAATACGAACTGGCCATGGTTGCGGGACCGCCCCCGGCGGATTCCTTCGACTTCGAGGTTGCGGGAAAGTACTTCACGATTACCCAGACCGGAAAATCGAGTTTTAATCTGTACAACAGTCTCCGGCTCTTCTTTCTGAATGGGGGCGGAACCTGCTTCATCGTATCGGTCGGGAGCTATACCGATCAGGGCGCGAGCCCAGGTGGGGTTGATGTCGAACTCGCCAAACTTGAAAAGGGCGTCACGGCAATCGGTGAAGTTGTCGGACCAACCATGCTTGTGGTGCCAGACGCGGTGCTGCTTCCGGACCGGACGGGTTTCTCGACGCTGACCAAGCAAATGCTCAAGCAGTGCGCCGACCTTCAGGACCGCGTGTCGATTCTGGATGTCTACGGCACGCTTGCCCTCAACCAGAACGCGGTGGATTTCAAGACCAAACTGGATGAACTTCTGATCCAGTTCCGCAGTGACGTTGGCGAGGACCACCTGAGTTACGGCATGGCCTATTTCCCGTTTCTCAACACCTCGGTGATTCAACCAAGCGAAATCGACTACACGAACTTCAACATCGGGACAAAAGCCGCCCCCAACGCCCCGCAGGTCACCCTGCTCCAAAACGACGTGCTCAAACCGCAGGCCCAGCAATTGTACAAGGACGCCCAACTCCTCCAAATCGAGGAATACATCAGGTTGATTGACCCAGCCATCACCGATCCGGACAACCTGGCCGCCGTCACCAAGCTGAACCAGAACCTTTCCAACGCGCTCCCGATCCTGCCGAAAACGGCCAACATCATCGCCCGCAAAATCGACGTGCTGCCCCCGAGCGGGGCGGTTGCCGGAATCTATGCTTCCGTCGACCAGAACCGCGGCGTGTGGAACGCCCCGGCCAACGTGACCCTCAATTCCGTCCTCGGCCCGACCATCAAGCTCAACAACGAACAGCAGGGTGACCTCAACGTGCCGCTGGACGGAAAAGCCATCGACGCCATCCGCTATTTCGTTGGTCGGGGAACCATCATCTGGGGCGCGCGGACGCTTGACGGCAACAGCAACGACTACCGGTACATTCAGGTCCGCCGCACCCTGATTTACCTCGAACAGTCGATCAAGAACTCCCTTAACCAGTTTGTCTTCGCGGCCAACGACGGGAACACCTGGGTGACGGTGGTTTCGACCGTTTCCAATTTCCTTCAGGGGTTCTGGTCCCAGGGCGGCCTGATGGGCGCAACCGCCTCCGAAGCCTTCACCGTCCAGTGCGGTCTCGGAAGCACCATGACCCCAATGGACATTCTTCAGGGGTACATGATCGTTCAGGTCACTCTCCAGATGATTCGCCCGGCGGAATTCATCGAACTGACGTTCAAGCAGAAAATGGAAGGCCTCGGCTGACCGCGCGCGAACGCAGTTTTTCATCCTTCATTTTAACCTGATCCAATTCCCAAGGAGGCCTCATGGCAGGAGAAACCCAGAACAACATCTGGCCGTTACCAAAGTTCTATTTCACCGTCAAACTCGGCGAGGACGACTCCGTCAGTTTTCAGGAAGTGGACGGCCTGAACAGCGAAACTCAGGTCATCGAATACCGCCACGGCAACAATCCGGTGTTCTATCCGATCAAGATGCCGGGGCTCGGCCGGGTCGGAAACGTGACCATGCGCAAGGGCATCTTCGTCAACGACAACAAATTCTGGAACTGGTACAACGAAATCAAGCTCAACACGATCGCCCGCCGAACCGTCGTCATCAGTCTGCTTGACGAAACCGGAACTCCAAAGATGACCTGGACGCTCAACAATGCCTTCCCGACCAAGATCACGGGAACCGATCTGAAATCGGAAGGGAACGAAGTGGCGGTTGAATCCATCGAACTCGCCTTTGAAACCCTCGTCGTCGCCGCGCCGTAACGGAGCCACGTCATGTCGGAAGATTATTATCCGCCCGGAGGGTTTTATTTCACCCTGACGGTCATCGGATCGGCTACCCCGCTCTTCCTTCTGACGAATATCGACGCCAGTTGTCAGGAAGTAACCGGCATTCAGGCCGAGCTTGAATTCGAAACGGTGGTGGAGGGAGGCGAGAACCGGTTCGTGCATCGCCTCCCCCGCTACACGAAGTTTTCGAACCTCGTCCTGAAGCGGGGGCTCGTCTACAAGGCGTCATTTCTCGCGGAGTGGTTCGGGGCGACGATCGGGTCCGGGTTTTCGATTCCGATCATCCCCCAGAACCTGCTCCTTACCCTGCTCAACCCGGATGGATTTCCACTCGTCGCCTGGGGGTTCGTCAACGCCTTTCCAATCCGTTGGGAGACGTCCCCAATGGACTCGATGAATAATCAGATCCTCTTTGAAACGCTGGAGTTTTCCTACAACTACTTCGAACGGATCAACCTCGGAAGCGGCGTCTCGGTCGCCGTCAAACTCGCCCAGTTCGCGGCCCGGCTGGCCTGACGCAGTATCACCCGTCCGGGTCGGGCCCGAAAGGTTTAAAAAAATGGCGCTTGAAATCAATGAAATCGGCATCCGAATCCGCGTCGATGACGGCGCTGAGGCGGGGCCGGTGCAACGAAAGGCGACCGACGCGGGGGGGTGCCGCGACGTCGACCGCGAAGAGATCGTCGAGGACTGTGTCCGGCGGGTCCTCAAAATCCTCAAAAGTCTGGAGGACCGGTAGCATGGGATTTCTCGGCGGCCTCGAAAAACTCAAAATCACGGCCTACAAAAAAAGCAATTTCACGGAACGGAACGGCGAATTCAGCGTCTTCATCAACCCCGAGAAATACTCCCGGCGGTACACCATCTGTTACAACGACGTGAAGTCGCAGGGGGCCAACAGCGGCTCGCCCGATTTCAAC
>JAAFHI010000681.1 GCA_013298335.1 Actinomycetota bacterium | reverse complement strand
TTTCAACCAGCGCATCAAGAACGGCGAACAGTTCGAGCAGCCGGACAACTGGCTTCGTTTCGGCAATCCGTGGGAAATCGCGCGTCCGGAGCTGATCTATCCGGTGCATTACTACGGCGTGGTCGTCCAGTATCCCGACGGCAAGGGCAGCGTCGCGAGCAAGTGGGTCGACACGGAAACCGTCATGGCGATGGCCTACGACACGCCGATTCCCGGCTATGCCTCGGGCAACGTCAACACGCTCCGGCTCTGGTCGGCGAAAGCCTCGCGCGATTTCGATTTCCAGCAGTTCAACGAAGGCGATTACATCAGCGCGGTCCGGGCGAAGACGGAATCGGAAACGATTTCGAAGGTGCTCTACCCGAACGACAACCGCCATTCCGGCAAGGAACTGCGGCTCAAGCAGGAATATTTCTTCGTCTCGGCGACGCTTCAGGACATTTTCCGGCGCTACAAAAAGACCCACACGAACTTCGACAACTTCCCTTCCAAGGTTGCGATCCAGCTCAACGACACGCACCCGGCCATCGCCGTCGCCGAACTCATGCGCCTGTTCGTGGACATCGAAAAGCTCGACTGGTCGAAAGCCTGGGAAATCACGAAGGCAACCGTCGGTTACACGAATCACACCGTCATGCCGGAGGCGCTCGAAAAGTGGAGCGTCGATCTGCTCGACAAGGTTCTTCCCCGCCACCTTGCCATCATTTTCGAGATCAATCACCAGTTCCTTCGCGATGTCCGGCTGAAGTTTCCCGGCGAGGGAGAGTTGTGCGAGCGGGTGTCGATTGTCGAGGAAGCCATTCCCAACGTCCGCGAGAAGTCCATCCGGATGGCCAATCTCGCCATCGTTGGATCGCACAGCGTCAATGGCGTCGCCGCGCTGCACAGCGAAATTCTCCAGAAGGAACTGTTTCACGATTTCGCCCGACTCACGCCGAACAAGTTCAACAACAAGACCAACGGCATCACCCAGCGCCGGTGGCTGAAGTTCTGCAATCCCAAACTGTCGGAACTCATCACCGACGGCATCGGCGACAAGTGGGTGACCGATCTGTTCGAACTCGAAAAACTGCTGCCGCTCGCGGAAGACGCCGAGTTCCGCACCCGCTGGCGTGCGGTCAAGCAGGCGAACAAGGAAATGCTCGCGGCGATGATCGAGAAAGGCTGGAGCGGGAAAATCCGCATCCGCCGCGAATCACTGTTCGACTGCCATGTGAAGCGCATTCACGAATACAAGCGGCAACTGCTCAACGTGCTGCACGTCATCACGCTCTACAACCGGATTCGCGAAAATCCCGAGGCCGAGTTCGTGCCGCGGACCGTCCTGTTCGCAGGCAAGGCCGCACCGGGTTACAAGATGGCGAAGCTCATCATTCGCCTCATCAATTCCGTCGCCGACGTGGTCAACAACGACCGCGCCGTTCGGGGCCGCCTGAAGGTCGTCTTCATCCCGAATTTTCGCGTGTCGCTGGCCGAGAAGATCATTCCGGGCATCGAACTGTCGGAGCAGATTTCGACCGCCGGCACCGAGGCGAGCGGGACCGGCAACATGAAATTTTCGCTCAACGGCGCGCTGACCATCGGGACGCTCGACGGCGCGAACATCGAAATCGCCGAGGAAGTCGGTCGCGAAAACATCTTCATTTTCGGACTGACCGCCGAGGAAGTCGTCGAACTGAAACGGCACTATTCGCCGTGGGATTTTCTCCACCGGACGCCCGAACTGCGGAAGGTGATGGAAATGATCGCGTCGGGACATTTCAGTCCGCTTGAGCGCGAACTCTTCCACCCAATCCTCTTTTCGCTGCTCGAAGGTGGCGATCAGTACCTGCTGCTGGCGGATTACCAGTCCTACATCGACACTCAGGACGCCGTCGCCAAAGCCTATCTCGACCAGGATGAATGGACGCGCAAGTCAATCCTCAACACCGCGAAGATGGGCAAGTTTTCCACCGACCGGACGATTCAGGAATACGCGACCGACATCTGGGACGCCAAACCGGTCCACGTCGATCTGACGACCTGCGCGCTGTAATTTTGATCGGACTCAATGCAATTGAGGCGGAATGCTCCACGGAGCGTTCCGCCTCAATCAATTTCAAAACACCCGTTTTCATCCGCCAAAAAAACATCCCCATCGTGGTTGATGACAATCAGCCATTCCAGGTTTTCCGGAAAAATGGAGAGGTCAACACCATCGTGACCATACTCGAACTGCCCAAGGTACTCATTCATTTCCTGCGGGGAAACCCGGAAACCCTTCAATGGTTTTCCGGTCAACGGATGGCGGAAAATGGCCCAATAGGTTTCACCTTCCCCAAATGCCCTGGACTGGAAGATCGACATCTGAACCCACTTCCTGACCCTGAAATTTTCCAGTGTTGACCGTTCACGTGGGTAGAATTTTGCAACCAGCTTCTCCCAAACCGGTTCGATTTCTCCCAAGGTCAATTGGGTTTTCGGATAAATGATCTTGTTAATTTCTGACATCACTCCTCCTTCAAAGATGCGGCACCGTAAAATTCTCTTACGCTCTCCACCAGAGAAACGAATGAGCCTCCAAAGGCTCAAAACTGTCGGTTTTTCTTACAACTGACCATTTCGGACACCGTCGGAATGTAAAAAACCGACTGGAAAGTTGTTTTACACCTAAAACTGGCTCTTTATTTTCAATAGCTTAGGCCATTTCCGCCAAGCGAATTGAGGGGAGGAAGCTGTGGCACGCGGTTTGTTCTACATATCGGCAGAAATCACCGCCGAGGTCACCGCACATGCATCGCTTCATCATTGCCACCATCGTCGCCGTCGCCTTCCTCTTCGGATTCCAGATCGAATCCTTCGCCAAGGAAGCGCCCGCCAAGGGTGTCAAGTCGGTTGCCGCCAAGCGCACCATGAAGAAGAAGCGTTCGCGCAAAGTTCGCCGTCATTATCGCCGCCACGTCCGGCACGCAAAGCGCACTGTAAAGAAATCGAACACCCCGGTTAAAGCCGTTACCGCCACGACGGCACGGGTGAAGACCTCGGATTTCGGCCTCGCCAATTTTACGAATACCCGTCCGGTTTCCGCGACGGTGGCGTTCGAATTCGTCGGGCTGGTCGCGCAGGCCGATGGCTCGAACGCCAAACTCTGGCACTCGCGCGAATTCACCACCGACACGAAATTCGCCTAC
>JAAFHI010000411.1 GCA_013298335.1 Actinomycetota bacterium | reverse complement strand
CCTGGATCAGCTCATCCAGCGAATTGATGCGGTAAACGTCGCGCCAGCCGCCGCCGTCGTGCGGCTTGAGGATCGCCGGCAGTCCGATGTAATCCACGATCTCCTGCCAGGCGAGCGGGAATTCGAGGTTGCGCAGCGACTGCGACGTGATGCGCTCCATGTATTCCTTCTGCGGGAGCAGCACCGTCTTCGGCGTCGCCACGCCGAGCCGGTGGGCCATGGCGTAGTTGAAGAACTTGTCGTCCGCCGACCACCAGAACGGGTTGTTCACGATGACCGCGCCCGCGAGGTAGGCATTCTTCAAATAGGCGCGGTAGAATGGAATTTCGTGCGAGATGCGGTCCACGATGACCGAGTAGGGGGCGGGACCTTCCATGCGGATGCCGCCGATGGTGCAGTACTCAGCCGTCACCCCGGTTTCGCCGGACTGGTTGTTGATGCGTTCGATGAGAGCGGGCGGAAAGGTGTTCTCACGCCCGACGAGCACGCCGATTTTCATAAGTGATGATTCCTCTGGGTATGAAGTATGGATAGGAAATCGCCCGGCGCGCGGAGAAATGCGAGTGCGCGCGCGTTGCGTGAGAAGCATACAGGAAAATTGTACGTTGCGTGCAGCGAAGGTAACGACTCGCCGGAGTGGTTGTCAACCAACTGACCGGAGAGGAAGTCTTGAGAGTCTTGTGGGTCTTGAGCGTCTTGGGAGTCGGAGGACAAAGTCTTGAGTGTCTTGGGTGTCTCGTGAGTCTTGGGAGTCGGGAAGAAAGTTCTTGACCCGTGATTGCCGAAAAAGTCTGCTCGACTCCCCAGACTCCCCAGACTCCCCAGACTCCCCAGACTCCCCAGACTCCCCAGACTCCCCAGACTCTCAAGACTCTTTGTCTTCCGACTCCGAGACTTTAGATGGAGGCATTCGCAGCCGCACGCGGCGCAGGGCGCGTCCGTCGGATTCGAGGACCTCGATGGCGAGGCCGTGGAGCGTGAAACTTTCGCCGACTTCGGGGACGCGTTCGAGTTTGCCGGTGATGAAGCCGTTGACGGTCTGGAAGTCGTCGCTTTCGAGTTCGAGGTTGACGAGGGTTTCGATCTTGCGAATTTCGGTGCTGCCGCGGACGAGGAACGTCCGGTCGTCTTCCGGAACGATCTCGATTTCGTCGGGGCCGGGGTCGGACACGTCTTCATCCTCGATTTCGCCGACAATTTCCTCAAGGATGTCCTCGATGGTGACGACGCCCGCGATGTCGCCGTATTCGTCGATCACCATCGCGATCTGGACCTTCGATTTCCGCATGTCTTCGAGCAGGTCGGCGATGGATTTGTTTTCCGGGACGAAATAGGCAATCCGCGCCAGCGGGCGGATCGGCGTGTCGCCGTGGCCTCCGACGAGGCGCGCGAGCAAGTCGCGGATGTAGACGACGCCGACGATGTCGTCCGAGTCGGTCTGAAAGACGGGCAGGCGCGAGTGGCGTTCGCGCATCATCACTTCGCAGGCCTGACGGACGGTCATTCCGGCCTCGACCGAGACGATGTCGGTCCGCTGGGTCATGATTTCCCGCACGACGGTGTCGCTGAATTCGATGACCGACTGGATGAGTTCGCCTTCGTCCTCTTCGAAAATGCCGGCTTCCTCGCCGACGTCGATCAGCGCCTGAATCGTTTCGTCGTCGGTCGGCGTGGCCGATTCGGGTGTGATGCTGCCTTCGCTTTCCTTGCGGAAGAACCGGATGGCGCGGTACATCGGGCCGACCAGCAGGCGGGTCAGGTTGAAGTAGATTTCGAAGGCCGGCAGCAGCGTGAGGAGGAACTTTTCGGGGGCGTTCTGGACGATCAGGCGCGGCAGAATCTGCCGGAACGGGACGACCACCAGAAAGGTCGCCGCCAGCGCGCCGATCAGAATCGCCCGGTTGGCGAAATGCAGCGCAATCAGGACCGACACCGCCGTCAGCAGAATCGTGGCCCCCTGAATGCCGAGCGAAAGGCTCAACCAGAACTTGAGGCGGTGCTGGAGCAGATGGCGCAGGAAAGCACCCCGCCGGGAAGCCTGCCGCTCCGCCAATGAGCGCAGGGCAACGTCGCTCATCGCGCCGTGGGCGCTCTCCACGAGCGCGAGAAAAAACAAGCCGCCCGTCACGAGGACGCCGAAACCTATCTCGTATTCCATATTTCGTGAACGCGCCGAATTACCACTCGGCGCAATGTTCGATCAGTCGTTTCCGAAGCCGACGTTCGATTCGGGTCATTTCGCCCGCGTCGGTTTCGTGGTCGTATCCGCACACATGAAGGATTCCGTGGATGACGAGTGTTTGAATTTCGTCGGGGAAAGTCAAGGCGAGCTTCTGCGCGTAGCGGCGGGCGGTCGGCGTGGCGATGACGATTTCGCCGAGCGTTGGGTCGAATTCATCCCCGTCGAGCGTCTCGATGAGGTCGGCTTCATGGTCGGCGATTTTCGTCGCGTAGGGCGACGGCAACTCGAAGTAGGAAAACGACAAAACGTCGGTCGGCGTATCGAGGCCGCGATACTGGAGATTCATTTGGCGCATCGGTTCATCGGAAATGAACGTCACGCCCACCTCGAACCGGTCGGCAAGCGCCCGTCCGAGCACCGCCGCGAGAGCGGCGTCCGCGATGCGCTCGATCAGTTTTCGGTCGAGACGTTCTTTGCGCTGACGGTTGGAGAAGGAAATCATTGGAAGAAAGGATGAAGGATGAGGGATGAAGGATGAAAAAAAGGGATGAGGGCGGAGGGATGAGTGTCAGTACCGCCCGCGGTAGCGGGTGGGTTCTCCCGAAAAGGGATGAGGGCGGAGGGATGAGGGATGAAAGGATGAAAAAAACGGGTTTAGGATAGGTCGGGTCCGGTCGTCCGTTCAAACCTTCCACGGTTATTTCTCTTCAGGAGATGTTCAAAGTCCCCCGTGTATGGTTTTTGAAAATTGTTTCGGCAATACGCGGTTGGTTCGATTCCGGCAAAGCGCGGATGCGCCGGCAGATAATAGCCGCGCCCGTCAGGGCGTGGTTGGTCCGGCAACCACATCCGGAGCTCCGACGGCGCGGCACAAAAACAGGGGTGCCGCCGCTTCGCGGCTCACGATTTTCCCCGCCAATTCACCCCGGCCTGACGGCCGGGGCTATTATCTGTCGGCGCATCCGCGCCTTTTTATTTCCGGTTCAATTTTTCAAAAACCATACACGGCGGGCTCTTTTCGCCCGTCCCCTCGGGGCGAACCCTGATTTCAACGGGTATTCACGAGGTTTTTCGAAAAAAATCCAGACATCAGTCGTGTAATGAAAGTTTTCACATGTGAAACGGAGGTTTCCACTCGTGAAATGGAGCTTTCCACCTGCGTAACGGAGGTTTTCATCCGTGAAACGGAGGTTTCCACTTGTGAAATGGAGGTTTCCACTCGTGAAATGGAGGTTTTCACCTGCGTAATGGTGCTTTTCACCTGTGAAATGAAGGTTTCCGCTCGTGAAATGGAGGTTTTCACCTGTGTAACAGTGCTTTTCAGGTGTGAAACGGAGGCTTTCACCTGTGAAATGAAGTTTTTCACCCGTACAACGGTACTTTTCGGGTCTGCGGTGATGAAATCGGTTCACTTGAACCCGGCGTACTGTTTCCAAACTCCAATCCGGAATCCGCCTTTTTTCATCCCTCATCCCTTCGGGAGAACCCACCCGCTACCGCGGGCGGTACTGACACTCATCCCTCCGCCTTCACCCCTTTTTTTTCATCCTTCATCCCTCATCCTTCATCCTTTTCAGTACCCCGTCGCGGTGCGGTCGATTTCATATTTGAAGTCGGTCGTTCGGTAGACTTTCGATTCGAGCTGGCCGTCGGGGAAGAGCCGGAGCCTCCGGAAGCCGGGGGCTTTGTCGTCGAGGCCGAATTCGACCGTTTCGGGCTTGAACTGGATGCAGGTCGAGGGCGAAGCCATGAGGCGGATGCCGTTGCGGTGGCTGTCGACTTCCTGGTGGACGTGTCCCCAGAGTACGGCGCGGGCCTGCGGATGGCGGTCGAGGACCGAAAACAGTTCATCACTGTTTTCGAGACCGATGCCCTGCATCCACTTCGCGCCGACCGCCACCGGGTTGTGGTGGAGGCAGATGAGGGCGAAGTGTTCGGGGTGACGGGCGAGGCATTCGTCGAGGCGGCGGAGTTCGTCGTCGGACAGTTTGCCGCCGACTTCATCGGGAATGGACGAATCGAGCAGGATGATCTGCCAGTTTCCCTGAATGAAGGACTGAACCGGGCGCATCGGCGGTTCGGTCAGGGTCGCGCGCATCACCGCCGGGACGTCGTGGTTGCCGGGCAGGAAATACACCGGAATGTCGGAACTGTACTGCTCGCCGAAGTCGCGAAAGGCGCTCATTAAATGCCGGTAGGATTCGGGCGAGGCGTCCTGCGAAAGATCACCGGTGGCGAGGATGAATTCCGGACCGGTGCGCGGTCGCGCCGCCGCCGTCAGCACCGCCCGGAACGACTCGTAGGTGTTCATGCCGAGCATCGTCTGATCGGTTTTCGCGAAAAGATGGCAGTCAGTGATTTGCAGAACTTCAATCGGTAGAAGTGACATAAGCCTTTATCCAGTGCTTGGGTCGAATTTGAC
>JAAFHI010000482.1 GCA_013298335.1 Actinomycetota bacterium | reverse complement strand
CGCCTTTCCTTTTCAATTTCCGGCCCTGGGCCAGGGACCGAACCAGCCGCCACCGGAACTGTTCCCGACTCCGCCGGTCGGGGAAACGGTCAAACGTCATATCACCACCGATACGCAACACGGGTACGAACTTTTCCTTGAAAAGGATACTTTTCTTGAAGTCTCGGTCGAGCAGTTCAACGCCATCATTCAACTTTCGATTGTAAATCCGAAAGGTGAGGTTCTGACCAGATACAACTCACCTACCGGCAGCACCGGATTTCAGGAACTGACCTTCATCGCCCCGGAAAGCACGACTTTTCGAATTCTGCTGTACCCCTTCGATCTCCCCCCAGAAAAGAAGGTCAGAGACGGTGACTATGCCCTGCTCATCAAAACCAAACGCCCGGCGACCCAGAAAGACCGAGCATTTACTATGGGCTGGCAGGCGCGAACCATCGTCATGCAGGAGCGCGACACCCGTCCGGCAATTCCGCTGGCACAAAAGGCGGTTCAACTCTACCGGGAACTGGGGGATCGAAAGGGCGAAGCCGAGGCACTGACGGAAATCGGACGGGCCTACCTTTACGCCGAGGAACCCGAACAAGCCACCGTGATTTGCCCGCAGGCACTGGCTATTTTCCGGGAACTGAAAGAGGAAAAAGCGCAGGTCAGGGTCCTCAACATTCTCGGCGTGGCGCACACGCAAACCGGCGAATACTATCGGGCCATCGAATACCTGAAACAGGCACTGGCAATTGAAATTGCCATCAAGGCGGAGTTCCAACTGGCCGACACGCTGCGGAATCTCGGTGACGTATATACGTTCATCGGCGACGATCCATCCGCCATTCAATGTTACGAGCCGGCCCTGAAAATTTTTGAAGCCCGCGACGCAATCATCTATGTGGACAGCATCCTGGCCGGGCTGGGCGGCGCACTGGCGCGAACCGGAGAAACGCAAAAAGCCATTCAGATCATGGAAAGCGGGGTCGGCAGCCTGACCGACAACAACAAATTCCAGGACCCGGATGATATTCAGGCTCTCCTTTTCCTCTACTTCAATCTCAGCACCCTCCACCTCGGACTTGGAAATCGGGAGGTTGCCTTTACCTATGCGCGGAAGGCGCTCGATTCGGCCAGACGGCGCAACTTTCGCGGCCTTGAAGCGCGGGCGCTCCACCTCAACGGGTGGCTCCGGCTGGAGACGGGGAATCCCGCCGAGGCCGCCGACTTCTTCCGCCGGTCACTCGAACTCTCCCGCTCGATTCAAATCCGGACCACTGAAATCAACGCCACCGCCGACCTGGCCCGCGCCGAACACAAACTGGGGCACCCCGATGAAAGCCTGCGCCTGATGACCCAGGCCATCGGGATGATCGAATCCGTCCGGGGAGACCTGGGAGACGACGAACTGCGGACCACCTATCTCGCCTCCGTCCAGTCACGCTACGAATTTCTGGCCTTCCTGCTCATGGAACTTCACCGGCAACACCCCGCCAAGGGATACGACACCCAGGCCTTCCTCGTCAGTGAGCGCGCCAAGGCCCGCACGCTCATCGACATCCTGCGCAACAAGAACATTTCGGTCGGCGATGAAGGCGATCAGGCGCTCTTCATCCAGCGGCGCAAAGCGCAAAATAAAATCAACGGGGCGAACCAGGCGCTGACGGGTCTCCCGGCCACGACCGAGAACGCGGAAAATCGAAAGGCCATCCAGCAAGACCTGAACGCCGCGATTACCGAGTATCGGGATCTGACCAACCAGCTTCGGAAGTTGAATCCGAAGTACTTTCGGCTCACCGAACCGGTCGCCCTCGACATTCAGGGCATTCGCGCCCAGCTCGACGACGACACCGTCCTGCTCGAATACGCGCTTGGACAGGAGAAGAGCTTTCTCTGGGTCGTCACTCCAACCGGTCTGAAGAGTTATGAACTGCCGGGTCGCGCCAGAGTCGAGCAACTGGCTCGTCGGACCTACGACACCCTCACCGCGCGTGGTCTGCAACCGAAGTATGAACTGGCCGGAGGACCGGCATACCAGGCCCGCATCCGGAAAGCCGACGCCGAATACGCCACCGTCTCGAAGGAACTCGGCCAAATCCTGCTCGGACCGGTCGCTGCGGAGCTGAAAGGCAAGCGCCTGCTCATCGTCGGCGACGGACCGCTCCTCTACCTGCCGTTCGCCGCGCTGCCCCTGCCCGATTCCGGCCAGCCACTTGTCACCCGCTGCGAAGTGACCCAGCTTCCCTCGATTTCAACCCTCTCCGTGCTCCGCCAGGACACCGCCGGACGCCAGCCAGCCACCAAAACCGTCGCCGTGGTCGCCGACCCGGTCTTCGACCCCTCGGACCCCCGCGTCAGGAACCCTTCCGTCGCTTCACCCGGCAAGCCCACTGCCCCTGAGGTCGGCCCCACGGGCGACATCACCCGCGCCGTCGCCGACATTGACGGACCCGACCGGGCCGCCACTCTCACCCGACTTCCCTTCACCCGACGCGAGGCCGAAGCCATCGGCGCGCTCGTCCCCGAAGCCAAACGCCGCATCGGACTCGACTTTGCCGCCAGCCGGGAAACCGTTTTCAGCGAAGACCTCGGCCAGTATCGCTTCGTCCACTTCGCCACCCACGGCCTCCTCAACAGCACCCAGCCCGACCTCTCCGGCATTGTCCTCTCGATGGTCAACGAAAAGGGCGAACCGCGGGACGGCTTTCTTCACGCCTATGAAGTCTTCAACTTGAAACTCCCGGTCGAAATGGTCGTCCTCAGCGGCTGCCGCACCGGACTCGGCAAGGAAATCCGCGGCGAAGGCATGATCGGGCTCACCCGCGCCTTCCTCTACGCCGGGGCCGAGCGCGTCATGGTCAGCCTCTGGTCCATCCCCGACGAATCCACTTCCATCCTGATGACCGACACCTACGCCGGACTCCTCAAACAGAACCAGCGGCCCGCCGCCGCCCTGCGCGCCGCCCAGTTGAAAATGATGAAGAACCCGCGCTGGACCGCGCCCTACTATTGGGCCGCGTTCACCCTACAAGGGGAACCGCGATAGCCGATTCCCCGGAAAGCAGTTACCCCCATGCCCAAATACACGAGACGGGATGCCGTCAGGACCATTCTCGCCGGAACGCTCGGCGCATCGGCCATTTCCTCACCCGTCATGGCCGCTTCCCCGGCTGACGAGCCCGCGCCCTTTCAGGGAAAACACAAGCCGATACCGCTCCCCTTCAATCCGGCGAAACTCAACGGCATCTCAGAAAAACTGATTCGCTCACACTGGGAGAACAACTACACCGGCGCGGTCAATGCCCTCAACGACATCGAAAAGCGGCTCGGGGCCATGCGCAACGACAAGGACCTGCCGGGGTTCATCTACGGCGATTTGAAACGGGAAGAATTGCTGCGGACCGGTTCGGTCGTCCTGCACGAACTGTATTTCGCCAACCTCGGCGGCGACGGCAAGCCGGGCGGCAGCATCGCCGAGGCCATCACAAAAACGTTCGGAGCGGTCGAAGCGTGGGAAGCCGAATTCCGAAAGACGGCGGCGGCGCTCGCGGGCGGGTCGGGCTGGGTGACGCTCGGCTACAACCAGCACACCGGCGAACTGCACAATTACTGGGCCTGGGACCACGCCCACAATCCACCGTTCACGGTCCCCTTGCTGGTGCTCGACATGTATGAACACGCCTACCACATGGACTACGGCTCGGCAGCCGCCAAGTACATCGGGGCCTTCTTTCAGAATATCAACTGGGAAACGGTTGACCGACGGGCCCAGGCGGTCTTCAAAACCGAACGGAAGTAGCGACGGGTTTCGTCTGTTTGCGACTTCCCTTCTGATTGGAATTGTTTTGCGGCTGTGCCGCCTGATGTGCGGAATGGCTCTGCCTTTCCGCAGCGCGCCCTACCCACCCCGTGGGCTTCAGCCCGATACTTCAGTCATCCGGTGTCGGGCTGAAGCCCTCAATAAAAGACAAAGCCGCTGGCGGAAAGGCAGAGCCATTCCGCAATAGGGGTAGGAAAGGCTGATTGTATTCAGCCTCCCCTCCCTCCGAACCGGACGGGCGGATTTCCCGCATCCGGCTCTCCAGTCCGCGAGTTGCCTCAAC
>JAAFHI010000908.1 GCA_013298335.1 Actinomycetota bacterium | reverse complement strand
AGGAAAAAGTGATGTCTACCCGCGAATTTCAATTTTCAGAAGGAACGTCCAATAAATTCTGGCGCATCACCATCGAGGATGCGTCTTTTACCGTGGTTTATGGCCGGGTCGGAACCGACGGGCAGACCCAGAAGAAGGATTTCGCCTCCGCCGCCGAGGCGACGAAAGCCGCCGACAAACTGATTCAGGAAAAGACGAAAAAGGGCTATTCGGAAGTTTCCGCGTCGGGTACGCCGCAAACACCCGCAGTTTCCACTCCGAAACCCAAGCAGAAAACCGAAGCGCCGCCGGTCGAAATCGAAGCTGTCACACCAATTCCTCCACCGGTCGCCCCGATTTCCTTGGATGGTGCCATCCGGCGCGAACTGACGTTCAATCCGAACACACTGACCTGCGTCAAGCCTTACGAACACACCCCGAAACCGCCCCCCGAGACGCGACCGTTCGATTTTGACGTTTGCGTCAAACGGTTTCAGCAATACTGGAAGTCAGCGACCTACACGCATGGCCGGAAAAAGGAAATCCTCAATCTGGATTGGAATATCTCCGTTGAGGAAGCCCGCTTCTGGTTTGAATTGCTTGGTTCTCCGGCGGTTGGACTCACGCCGAAGGGCGACCTGAATCTTTCCGCGTTGCCCGAGGCCATGGCCGGTCCGCTCGTTGACTGGGATGAGTTCCTCGACCAGCGGGCGATCCCGTTTCTGAATAACGGCGTTGTTCATTCCGCCATGTTCTTCAGGTTGTACCCGCTTGAACAATTGCTTGAAAAAGCGCGGGTTCCCCGGGGACATTTCCTGAATTACATCTCCGACACGATTGGAATCGCCTTTAGAACCACCATTCTTCCCGTTCTCACCCACGCCGAACTGGATGAACTGGCAGGAAAACTCCCGGAAATCACGTCGCGGGCCACGTTTCCCTCCGACCACTACGAAGGCCCTCCGGGCTGTTTCGTTCTCGCGCGCATGCTTGGCATGTCCGAAGTGTTGAAACCCATCATCGAAGCCCTGCCGGACGATTTCTATTCAAAGGACAAATCCTGGGATCACACGCACTACCACCGCCCGCAGGAATACGTTTTCGCCCTGCGCGACCCGAAACTCGTGGAGCATCATTTCCGCCGGTTGAAACTTCATCTGAACGAGGAAGGGTACGTCCAATCGTGGCTCGCGATGACGCAATTCGACGCGCTGGATTACCTTGAGAACTCGTTGCTCGGCGTCACCAAGAAAGAGGAAGCCGCCAAACTGGTTCAAATCTTCGCCGACAGCATCGTCGGGCCGGAAGTCGCGCCGGTGATGCTGCGGCTGATGCTGGAATCGAAAGCGCCGCGACAGGCGCGGGAATGGCTGGAAGCCAATCCGGTCGAAACCATCGCCGGACTCATCCCGGTCGCTGCCGGGCGCGGCAAACTCGCCGACGCGGCGGTCCAATTTCTCCGGGCGCTGAAGCGTCGCGGACACGCCGACACCATCGCGGCGTTCGCCGACCGGGCGCAACCCGAGATCACCGAAAAGATTCGCGCGCTCGTGGTGGATTTCGAGGAAAAACAGTACGCCGGGTTTACCGCCGAGACCACGCCCACGTGGTTGGGCGAGGCGCTCGCGAGCGTGCCGAAAAAAGCCGGAAAACTCCCAGGCTGGTGCGACCTGGCGGCGCTTCCGCCGCTCTCGGTGGGTGAATTTCGGCTCAACGATACGCAGGTGACGGCCCTGCTCAATGTTTTACAGACGGTGAAGGCCGCGTCCATCCGCGATTCGCTGGGAAATACCCTGATTGCCGCCGTTCGCGAGCAGGTCGAACCGGCGGTTCGCGATCAGTTTGGCTGGAAACTGTTTGAAATGTGGCAATCCGACGGCATGTCGTCGAAGGAAGCGTGGGTCTTCCTCGCGCTCGGACTGCTCGGCCACAATTCGGCGGCGCTCAAACTCGCGCCGATGATTCGCGTCTGGCCCGGCGAGGCGCAACACGCCCGCGCCGTCACCGGACTTGACGTTTTGCGGGCCATCGGGACCGATACGGCGCTGATGCAGATCAACGGCATCGCGCAAAAGGTCAAATTCAAGGGTTTGAAGACCAAGGCGCAGGAATGCATGGAAGCCATCGCGACGGACCGGGGCATGACGCGGGCGGAACTGGAAGATCGGATTGTGCCCGACTGCGATCTCGACGAACGCGGCGGCAGAACCTTCGATTTCGGTCCGCGCCAGTTCCGGATGGTGCTCGGCAACGACCTCAAGCCCGCAATTCGCGAGGCCGACGGCAAAATCAAGACCGACCTGCCCAAACCGAACGCCAAGGACGACGAAAATCTGTCCGCGCAGGCCGTCGCCGACTGCAAACTGCTCAAGAAACAGGTTTCCGAGGTCGCGAAGATTCAGGCTGTACGGTTGGAACAGGCGATGGTCACCGGACGCCGCTGGCCTGCGGAAG
>JAAFHI010000262.1 GCA_013298335.1 Actinomycetota bacterium | reverse complement strand
TACGACTGTCCGCCTGACTGTACCGGGACAATGCAGTTTGAGGTGATCCGGGCGTCCTGGTGATTGAACGTCACTCCGACGGGCTTTCCGGTTTTGGACGCGATTCGGTCGATTTGATTCGCCCGGCTGCATTGAAATCATACGCCGGATTTCCTGTTGAACGACGTGGGGAACACTTCAAAACACGTCGTCAAAGGAGTTCCGGCGTTTTCGTCCGGTTGGGCGGGGTCTGGCACAAGCGTTGCTCCAGCAAGGTGTGAAGAGCGAACAAAGCGCTCCATTTCTCAATCACATTCAGGGAGAACGCATATGTTGTGGACAATTCTCACGGTACTGCTGGTCCTTTGGCTGCTGGGCTTTCTGGTCGGAAACATCGGAGCGCCGATTCACCTCATTCTGGTGGTGGCCGCCGTCATTCTGGTCGTTCAACTGGTGAGTGGCCGTCGCCGACTCGGTTAGTCGGCAAACGCAATTTTCAGGAATGAGTGGACATAGAATGAAAAGCAAACATGGAAACAGGATTCTGACCGCCGGGACAGTGTTGGCGCTGCTGGGCCTGGGCGCGCCGCTGGTCGCTCGTGCCCAGTTCGTCCCCTACGTCAAGAAGCAGGGTGACCAGACGCCGGTGCGGCGGACCACGGTCGCCGTCAGTTACCCGGACGGACGCAAGACCTCGGTGGACATGACCGGCGGCGCGGTCAGTCCCCGGGTTCGCGGCAAGGCCGAAATCGAGCGCAAGGAAGGCCGGACCAAAATCAAGGTCAAGCTCGAAGGCATCACCAATCCGCAGAATCTCGGCGCCCGCTACACGACCTACGTCGTCTGGGCGATCAGTCCCGAAGGTCAGGCCGACAATCTCGGCCAGATGGTTTTCGAAAACAGTTCCAAATCGGAATTCGAAGCCACGACGCCGTTTCAGCGCTTCGGCCTCATCGTGACGGCGGAACCGCATCCGCGGGTGAAGCTCCCCGGTTCGGCGATGGTGGCCGAAAACGTGATTCGCACGGATACCCGCGGCGACATCACCAGCGGCACCATCGAATATCGCTACGACACCTTCGAGTTTTCGACGTCGGGGATGAATCCCGACTTCCAGACGCCGCTGCCGGTGCTGGGCGCCCGCCTTTCAGTCGAGATGGCCCGGATGGCCGGGGCGAACGAGTACGCGCGGTCGGAATTCCAGTCCGCGCTGGATCAGCTCGCGGTGCTGGAACGCAACTGGCCCCAGAATCGCGACCGCTCATCGAGGTTCAACCAGGCCGCGATGGATACGGTTCGGCTCGCCGAAGTCGCCCGGGAAGCCAGTTTTGAACGGGTCGCGGCATCGCGCCTCGACTCCGAACGCCGGGCCGCCGAAATCCGGCTGACCGATGCCCAGTCCGACGCCCGGCAGTCCCGAAGTGAATCCGACAGTTACCGGGCATCACTGGCGCGGACCGAAACCGAGCTGGCCGCGGCCCGGCTGACGCTCCGCGACGCGCGGACCGAAACGGATCAGGCCAAGGCGCGGGAAAACGTGGCGCGGCTCGAAGCCGAATACGCCAGGGCGGATGCCCGGAAGTCGAAGACGGAAGCCGAGAAGGCCGGGCAGGAAAGCGATCAGGCCAAGCAGGCGCTCGCGGAGGCCCGCAACTCGCTCTACGACTCGGTTTCGATCGTGCTTGAAACGCGGCGTGAAACCCGCGGTCTGATCGTCAACCTTTCCGACATCCAGTTCGACTTCAACCAGGCGACCCTCAAGCCCGGCGCGCGGGAAAAACTAAGTAAGCTGTCGGGCATCCTGATGGCCTATTCGGGAACCTTCCGGCTCGATATCGAGGGACACACCGATTCCATCGGGACCGAAGAGTACAACCTCCGGCTGTCGCAGAGCCGGGCCGAGGCGGTTCGGAGCTTTCTGATTCAGGCCGGTGTGCCCGCCGCGCGGTTTACCCCGGCGCGGGGACTCGGAAAAGCCAATCCGATCAATTCCAACGATACCGCCGAGGGGCGGATGTTGAACCGGCGGGTTGAAATCGTGATCGCGGATTCGGAATTGACCGCGACGCCTCCGCAGTAGTACCGGCCCCGATTTTCGGGAACGACCGCATTTCCCCTCTGGGGGGTATCGCTCGCCGAGCCCCCTTTTTTTCAGTACCCAACTTGGGAGGAACTCACATGATACCGAAGGATGAAGTCATCAGAACGCTCTGGAATCTCATCGAGACCAACCAGGTTGAAGGGGAAGGGTTTTCGAAAGCCGCCGACGTGATGAGCCATCGCCGGGCCCGCCATTTCTTTCTCGGACATTCGCTCAGGTGTTCGCAACTTGCCCAGGAACTGCGCAACCTGGCCTATTTTCTCGGTGAAGCCCCCGGCCTGATCCGGGCCTTCCCGCAATCCCTGTGGCCCCGGTTGAGGCCGGCCCACCTTGGCGAAAACGAGCATGAAACGGTCGAGGGATGCCTCGGCTCCGTCGCCTTCGCCATCTCGCGCTATCGGGCGGCGCTTCAAAAAGCGTTGCCGTCCTCGATTTCGACCGTGATCCGCATGCAGTACGACCAGGTTCTCGAAGTCCACGAACAGCTTCGCCATCTCAAATCCGAAATGGCGGTCGAAATGGCCGTCCCGGTCGGTCGGTGAGACACCGGGGCGCGGTTGAAAGATCGGAGCGGTCGGGCGTTTCCGGACCGCTCCGGCCTGAACCGGATGAATCGAAACTGAAAATCGCGGGCGTCCGTTTGGGACGCCCGCGATTTTTCAGGTGAGGTTCCGGGTGGACCGGGCCGGTGGTTCGCCCGCGGTCGTTCCGGCGTCACGCATTCGCGTGCTTCGACCCGGTGGTGGCCTTGGCGGCGATGTCGCGGCGGCGACCCGAAATCCAGTTCGAGAACAGAATGCCGCATCCGATGCCGCACCCGAATCCGGCGGCGAGGACCGAAAATCCGGTGGCGACCGGGTTGTGTTTTCCAGCCGCGACCACGCTGTCGCGCGCTTCGGACAGCCGTTCCGAGGAATGCCGATAGGCCGTGGTCAGGGACTTCGCGGCGCTGACCACCGGGCCGTCCTGTTCGTTGTGGATGAGTGCGTCCGCACCGGCTTTTTCAACCGTTCCGGGACTGGCGCCGTCAAGGAGTACCGAGCTGTGGATCGTCATGTGTTTCTCCGTTTTTCCTGATGTGGGTATGGGGCGGGCAAGCTTGAGTTGTTCCGCTGAACCCGTTTTTGTATCGGCAACCGGCGTGACCCGGTTGAAAGGTTACAGGCGGCAATCGAAGTCACTTGCCGGGCCGCCGGCGGGACGGGTTTGGAGGGGGAAGGTGCGGGGGGAAACCGCTTTCCATCGGGATATTGGTGGTCACCGCCAAATCGGGCTGCATGGTTGAAGCCGGGACCGTTTGGGTCGGGTCGAGTTTGGTCGTGTTCATTTCCGGCAGCGGTTCCTCGACCGGATCGAAATCGGTCTGGGCGGATATCGGGGGTTTATGACTCATTTTGGAATCCCTTGGTTCTTCGGATTCGAAGCCGCGCAACGGATCGAAGGCCGCTTCGTCACCATCATGGTGCAAGTTGCGTGCCGGGGCGAAACGGCCCGATTCGGTCCGAAACGGACGAAATGACCGGGAAAATTGAGTCATTCGTCCGGAATCGGTACGACGGGAATGTATGAATCCGGCGGCGCGCAAAATCCGCCGCTCGGTGGACGCGGGCCGGTCAGAAGGTTCTGCCGAAGGTGAAATAGAACTTGCCGCGTCCGCCCTCGCCGAAGGCCCCGATGAAGGCCAGGGGACCGAGCCGGGTGTGGAGCAGCACCCCCGCCGAAAGCTGCTGGCGGTAGCGCGGGTTTGAAAGGCGGTCGAACGCCCCGCCGATGTCGTACCACCCGAGGGCGTAGAGCTTGCCGCCGAACACCGGATTGAGCTGGCCGATGCGCCGTTGAAACCCGACCGTACCCAGAAAGGCGTGGTTGCCGCGGAACTCGTCGCGTTCGTAGGCCCCGAGCCGGAAGGGACCGCCGAGGGTGAAGGCGCCAAAGGGCGAGGCCGTCCGATTGAACGACGTGCCGAACATTGCCCCGCCGAAGATCGAATTCCGGTCGGAAAGCGGGTGAAAATACAGGGCGCTTCCTTCGAACTGGGGATAGG
The DNA here is from genome assembly GCA_013298335.1 of Actinomycetota bacterium. Lineage (GTDB taxonomy): Bacteria > Acidobacteriota > Blastocatellia > Chloracidobacteriales > Chloracidobacteriaceae > JAAFHI01. The sequence goes on along the minus strand of JAAFHI010000262.1, from coordinate 1,632 downwards.
CGCGCGGGGCCAGGGGCGCGTGGAAGACCAGCCGGGTTTCAAGCGCCAGCCGGAGGCCGCGGGTCGGAATTCCCGGCGCGTCCTGACCGTCGAAGCCGTACCGGACGCGCGCGAAGTCGTTCAGTCCGCCGCGCGGGGCGAAGGTGAACGGCCCCGCCGGGATGCCGGTCACGATGGACGGATCGAGATACGAGGCTTCATACCCGGCGCGCCATTCGTGATTTTCCTTGAGGTACACCAGATCGGCGCCGACGCCGTAGCGGTTGATCTGAACCGTGGTGGTGCGGGTGTTGCCAGTGAAGAAATTCTCGCGTGACCCCCGCATGAAGGCTCTGGGGGCGATGAAGAGGCTTCTTCCGGCAACGGGGTAGAGAAATTCGGTCGAGATGCCGGGGCGGAAGCCGACGCGCGCGTCGGTCCGCCACTCGGAGCCGTATTTCAGGGCGTCGAAAACCGTGAGCCGCGCCCCGAGGGTGAGATTCAGGGCGTTGACGTCGTTGGATTCCATCTCGAGCGCGAAATTGAGGGTCGGCGGCGCGTGGGCTTTCTCTGTCACCCGAATCAGGAGCATCGGCTGTCCGGCCTCCGAGGTCATTTCATAGCCGATGCTTTCGTAGCGTCCCTCGCCGATGAGTTTGGTGAGCGTGGATTCGAGCCGGAGGGTTTCGACCGGACGCCCGGCGATGTCGCCGATTCTTCCGTCGAGGTCGCGTTTGGCCTCGCCGGAAATGCCTTCGAACTGAATTCCGGTCGGGACCAGTGGCGCCGTCCGTCGGCGGGCCTGGCGGTCGGCGAGATGCAGCGCCCAGGCCGCTTCGTCCACCGCGAACCGTTCGAGCACGGTTTTTTTCTCTTCCGCCGCGGCGTATCCCTTTTCGACCGAGGCGTCGATGGTCGAAAAATCCAGAAATCCGACTTCGTTCAGGTTCGGGGCGAGAATGATGTCGGCCTTCAGCAGGCTGCGCCGGTCGCTTTCCAGCGTCATGACGAGCAGGGATTGTGAAAACGCGCCGCCGAGGGAGGGAATTTCCCGGTAATCGGTCAATTTCGTGCCCACGTCCACGGCGATCACGACGTCGGGCTTCATCTCGCGCAGAACATCGGTGGGGATGTTGTCGAGCAGGCCGCCGTCCACCAGCGTGCGTCCGTCGCGGATGACCGGCGGAAAGATCACCGGAATGGCCATCGTCGCCCGGATGGCGCTGCTGAGGGAGCCGTCCTTGAGCACGACCCGCTCCGCGGCGGAGAAATCGGTGGCCACGCATCTGAAGGGAATCGGAAGGTCGTCGAACGAGGCGATGCCGCCGTAGGGCAGCACGACCCGGTCAATCGTCAGTCCGATGTAGTGCGCCGAACTGAGCCCGGACGGCAGGGAAAACCCATTTTTCAACCCGGCTTCGACGTTGACCTGATTGGCGCGCCGGTCTTCCTTGCGCCGGTAGGGAAGTTCCGCGTAGGTCGGCCCCTGGCTGAACATGCGGTCCCAGTCGATTTCCTTCAGGGTGGACTGAATCTCGTCGGGCGACATGCCCATGGCGTAGAGCGCCCCGATCAGTCCGCCGATGCTCGTTCCCGCGAGCGCGTCGACCGGGATGCGATGGACTTCGAACCACTTCAAAACGCCGATATGGG
>JAAFHI010000056.1 GCA_013298335.1 Actinomycetota bacterium | reverse complement strand
CGGAGAGGGCGGTTTCACTTCTTCTGAAAATGACACGGTGGACGGGCGGGTATCGCCCTACCCTGCAGGGCAACCCACCTCGCTCCCGTTGTGCATTGCCATACCTCCGGCTTCGGTTCCTCACAACGGGTGGCGGGGCGTGTTCAGCTTTCCGTGCTTTCCTGCTGTTCGTTCCAGGTCTTGAATTCCCACTTCATGCCCAGCGAGGCACCGCCGGGGAATGACAGCCGCAGAATCTTCCAGACGGTGCTTCCGAACTGACGGATCAGCGATCCGGTGTTGTAGGGAAGTTCGAAACGGTCGGCCATCGCGCGGACGCGGGGCGCGAGTTCCTGATAGCGATTGCTCGGCAGATCGGGGAAAAGATGGTGCTCGATCTGGTGCGAGAGATTTCCAGAAAGAAAATTGAGGAACTTGCCGCTGCGGATATTGCAGGACGCGAGCAATTGCCGCACGTACCACCGGGCGCGGGTTTCATCCTCGACCTGCTTTTTGGTGAATACGTAGACGTCGCCCGGAAAGTGTCCGCAGAATATGATGAGGTAGGTCCAGAAATTGCGGAACAGGTTGGCCGCGCCGTTGGCCGCCAAAACCCACAGGAAGACCGCCAGCAGGGCCGGTCCATAGCCGGAAAAGGCGAACGGAATCATCAGCGCCACGACCAGGAGCGGCCACAGGACGTAATCCTTCATGATCTGGGCTGCCATCTTTTTCACCGTCATGACGACTTGCGAGCGAATCTGCCGAAGGGTGGTTTTCCCGGCAAATACCCGGCCCAGTTCCAGTCCCTGAATGGCAATCGCCCATTCAAAGAATACGGCCAGAATCAGGGCGTAAATCGGCTGTCCGAGGTAATAGGGTTTCCACCGCTGTTCGGGACTGACGCGCAGCATGCCGTAACCGACGTCGGGGTCCTTGCCAAGCACGTTGGTCCAGGTGTGGTGCTTGAAGTTGTGCGAGACTTTCCACTCCGCGGAGGCGCAGACGTTGTCCCACTCCCAGGTGGCCGACTGCACGTCTTCGTCCATCATCCAGTCCCACTGGGCGTGCATCACGTTGTGGGCGATTTCCATGTTCTCGATGATCTTGGCAAGTCCCAGACAGAACGCACCGAACACGAGCAGCGACAGAAAGACCGTGTAGGTGGCCAGTCCGTGGCCCCAGGCGGGCAGGAAAAGAATGCTGGCAAGAATGATGACGCGACCGCCGAGGGCCAGGCCGCGCTGGGATTTGATGACGTTTCGAATGTAGCGGCGATCACGGTCACCGCGCGATTCGATGACTTCATGGCGCATTGCATCCAGTTCGCGACCGATTTCCTCGATCTGGGCATCGGTCAGTTTTACGGGCATTCGGCCGGTGGGCATCAGGTTCTCCGAAGGTTCTGTTCTAAAGGTCAAGTTCACAATTGCCGGCGGCGGCACTCACGCAGATCTGCACGGGACCGCCGAGGTCATCGAATATTTTTCCGGTTCGCAAATCACGGACACTCCCGGAAATCAGTCTGACATTGCAGGTGTGGCAGATTCCCTGGCGGCAACCGTGTTTCGGTTTCAGGCCAGCCTGCTCGGCCACGCGCAGGAGATTCGTCGAGGCATCGGCCTCCACTTCAAGGCCACTCTTCACCAGACGGACGTGACCGCCGACGCCCTCGACCGGAACGTTCAACGGGCCGAACCCGAACCGTTCGAGGTGAAGCTTCGCCGCCATCCGGGTGCGTTCGAAATGGGTCGTCAGCGCGGTCAGCATCGTCTCGGGACCGCACGCAAACACTTCGCGGTCCTTCCAGTCGGGACACAGCTTGTCGAGTTGGGCCGGGCTGAAATGTCCTTCGTTCAGTGAGGCGATGCCGTCGGCGGGCCGGGTGAACACCCGCGCCAGACGGTATTGCGGATGTGTCCGGGCCATTTCCTTCAACTGCCTGTCGAAAACGACCTCGAATTCATTCGGCGAGTAATGCAGATGAACACTGTCGGGCAGGCACTTCCGCGCAATCAGGCTGCCAAGCATGCTCATCGCGGGCGTGATGCCGATGCCGCCGGTGATGAACAGCAGTTTCTCGGGCACCGGATCGGGCAGAACGAAATCGCCATCCGGCAGTCCGATCGGCAGGTAGGCCCCGACGCGGAGGTCGCGCACCAACGAATGCGATCCCCGCCCACCTTCCACCGCCTTGACGGTGATGGTGAAGCAGCCGTCGGTGCGTTCGGGCGGCGAGGAAATGGTGTAGTAGCGGGTTTCGAGCTTTCCGGCGACCGGGATGCGGATGCTCACGTACTGCCCGGCGCGGTGCGGTTTCCAGTGCCGACCGGGGCGCAGGGTCAGGGTGCGCGCATTCTTTGTTTCGTCCCAGACCTTCACCACGCGCGCCATCAGGCGGTGGCTCGACCAGAGCGGATTGATGAGTTCGAGATAGTTGGAAATCCGCAGCGGATAGGCGAAAAGTCGCGGAATCGACGCGACCCGCGACAGGAATGAGGATTTTTGAAGTGCGGCTTTCATCGAACCACCGCCTGCCGGCGGCGTCCGCGAACACACGCAGCGTGGTCACGGGAACAACCCTGGGAAAACAGGGTTCGCCGCGAACCGGCCCCAACGGGGTCTTCAAAAAAACAAATCATCGTGAAACAGCGTCACCTTGACTCAATGTGCTCCGGGGGCAGCGAAAAGGGAGGAATGCCGGCGAGCGCGGCATTCTACCAGAAATCGGACGACAACCAAGACCGCGAAAGCCGGAAACCACTGCTTCAGCCTCCCGCCGGGCAGGAAACCTGACCGTCGGCAGGCGTCAAACCCGCAGGGTTCCGACCAGTTCGGCGATAGTCACGTGACGTTCTCGGCAGTAAGTTTCAAGCCCTTCGATGACCTTGAGCGAGACGCACGGGTCGGCGTAGTTTGCGGTCCCGATCTGTACGCCCGAGGCCCCGGCGATGATGAATTCGAGCGCGTCCATCCACGTCGCGATGCCGCCGATGCCGATGCGCGGGATTTTCACCGCCTGCGACACTTCATACACCATCCGCACCGCGATGGGCCTGATCGCCGGTCCCGACAAACCGCCGGTGGCAAAGGCGATGCGCGGTTTTCTCGTGTAGACGTCAATCGACATCCCGACGAAGGTGTTGACGAGCGAGACGGCGTCCGCACCCGCGCCTTCGACCGCGCGCGCGACCTCGACGATGCTCGGCGCGTTGGGCGAAAGCTTCACGATGACCGGTTTTTTCGTCGCTTTTTTGACCGATTCGGTCACTTCCGCCGCCATCGCCGGATTGTTGCCGAACTGCGTCCCGCCCTGCTTCACGTTCGGGCAGGAAATGTTGAGTTCGTAGCCCGCGACGCCCTCCGCATCCTCAAGCACGGCCACCACTTCCAGAAAATCGTCAATCGAGTAACCGAAGACGTTGGCGATGACGTGGAGGTCGTATTCGCGAAGTTTCGGCAGCTTTTCCTCGACGAACGCCCGCACGCCGACGTTTTGCAGCCCGATGGCATTGAGCATCCCGGCGGCGGTCTCGGCGATGCGCGGGGGCGGATTGCCCTTCAGCGGCCTGGGCGACAGCCCCTTGGTACAAAATCCGCCGAGCTTCGAAATGTCGAAAAACGGCAGAAATTCGAGACCGTAGCCGAACGTGCCGCTGGCGGGAATCACCGGGTTCTTGAATTCAAGCCCGGCAATGTCGATGGCGAGAGGATTGGATGAAGTGGTCACGGTTGAAGCAGGGGATGGGGAATGGGGGATAGGGGATGGAGGAAGGTTACTTGAACTTGTACTCGGTGCGGTTGATGAGGTTGCGGATGTTGTCGTAGTGCCGCGCGATGATGACGCCGCCGATCACGATGGCCCAGACGACTTTCGGCATCCAGACCGCGCGCGGCGCGTGCGCGACGAACGAATCGAAACTCCACGCGAACACCGGCAGCAGGACGGTCGCGATCATCGAGCCGAGCGAAACGGTCCGGGTGATGCCGAAAATGATCCCCCACACGAGCAGCGCGGCGAGGGTTGCGGCGGGTGACAGCATCAGAAAGACGCCGACGCCGGTCGCCACGCCTTTTCCGCCGCGAAAGCCGAGAAACACCGGGAACATGTGGCCGAGGACGGCCAGCAGCCCCGCGATACCCGCCGCCGAGGGGTTCGCCGCCGCAAACCGCTGCGCCAGCCAGACGGCGAGCGCGCCTTTCGCCACGTCGAGCGCGTAGGTCGCCAGTCCGGCCTTCAACCCGGCCTTGCGCGTGACGTTGGTCGCCCCGGTGCTGCCCGACCCGGCCTTCCGGACGTCGTCGCCCGTCACGACTTTCGTGATGAGAAAGCCGAACGGGATCGCACCCAGAAAGTACGCCGCCGCGCAAACTACAAACGTCATCGTGTCCATGAAATCCACCGGGGGCCAAAATACGGACATCATCTTTTGCTTGAAACTCACTGAAGGCCAAAGCGGGAAAAGAAGAAGTCTCGTGGATAGTGAAAAAAGGGATGGCTTGTCAATCCGAAAGCCGCCGGGTAAGGTGTCGAGCGGCCCCTCCGAGTAGTCAGCGGCCAGTAATCAGCCGCCAGTTCAGCCACGGGAAAACCACCCTCCGATTCCTTTCGGCCCTCTTCATTCATGAATTTTTCCCCCGGAAGCCTCGCCGTGCGATTGCCGCTGCTTCTTTTGCTGACGGCGTGGTCGCTGGTCGGAACGGTTCCGTTTCGCGCTCAAACCCCAGACCCGCCGCCGGTTCAGGCGCCGCAACGCCTGAGCGACGCCGGACACCCCGGCATGACCGTCTTCACCGACGCCCACGGACTTCCGCAAAACGCCGTCCAGTGCCAGGCGGTCGATTCCAAAGGCTATCTCTGGGCCGGAACGCTCGACGGCGCGGCCTATTTCAACGGCATCGTCTGGAAACCGGTGGCCCTTCCCGGTCGCGAGCGGTCCAACTCGGTCACGGCGATCTGCCCGACCTCGGACGGAACGATCTGGTTCGGCACCGAGGGCGGCCTCCACCACCGGACCGCGACCGGCTGGGAATCCTTCGACCGCCGGGCGGGACTCTCCGACGATTTCATCGAATTCATCCATGAAGGCCGGACCGAAACCACGCGCGGCCTCTGGGTCGCGACCCACATCGGCATCAGCCGGCTGCGCGACGGGCAATGGACCGTTTTCCGAACCGCCGACGGCCTGCCCCACGCCATCGCGCAATCCTTCGCCGAAATCCGGCTGCCCGACGGACGCCCCACACTGCTCGCCGGAACCAGCCTCGGCCTCGTTGAATTCGATGGCGGGCACTGGAAGCCGTTTGCAAGTCCGCCGGAACTGTCCACTGCCGTGATCAGTTTTCTTCTGACCGTCGGCGGCAATGAAGACGACCCGAAAAACCTCGGCGACACGCTCTGGGTCACGACCGACAACAACCGCGGCACGTTCAAATATGAACGCGGCCAATGGCATCGCTTCACCACCGCCGAGGGATTTCCGAGCAACCGGGCGCTTTCCGTGGCAACGACCACGAGCGCCGAAGGAAAGGTCATCTGGGTCGGAACCGATCAGGGCCTGACCCGCATCGGGCCCGACGGCGGACTCCGGAATTACGGCGTCGGTCAGGGATTACCGCAGAACTTCACCTTCAGCCTCGCCGTCACCGGTCGCGGCGGCCAGCAACTGCTCTGGGTCGGGACGCTCCTCGGCATCTGCCGGGTCATCGAGGGAAAATGGCTCGCCATCGACGGCAAAACCGGACTGGCCTCCGGATTCGTCCTTTCCCTGCTTGAAACCGCCGAGCCGGACGGCACGCGGCCATTCTGGATCGGGACCTTCGAAAGCGGCCTGCTCCGGTGGAAAAACGGCGAATGGAAACGTTTCGGCACGGACGAGGGCCTGCCGACCAAAACCGTCTGGCGCATTCGCGAAATACGCAACGTTGACGGAAAACCGTCGCTCTGGGCCGCCTGCGCAGGCGGACTCGTCCGTCTGAACGGCGAACGGTGGGAACGCATGACGCCCCCGAACGAATCGGGGACGAAAACCACCGTGGACCTGCTCGAATCCGTCACCGAAACCGGCGCTCCCTGCCTCTGGACAGCGACCGAAACCGGAATCTGGCGATATTCCGAAGGCCGGTGGTCGAATCTTCGTCAAACCGACGGTCTGGCGAACGATTTCTGCACCCAACTGGCCGAAACGACCGATGAAAACGGTCGCCGGACGCTCTGGGTCGGCACGCTCAACGGCCTTTCCAGCTACCGCGACGGGAAATTCACCACCTACCGCGCCGAACAGGGCCTCGCGAGCAATCAGGTCATCGGTTTCCACGAATCGAAAACCGCCGCCGGAAACCATTGTCTCTGGGTCGGAACGCGCGGCGGGGTTTCCCGGCTCGACCTTCGCACCGGCGAGTGGTTCAGCCTGAACGACAAGACCACGCCTTCCCTCCCGAACAACGTCGTCTATCAGATGCTCGAAGACGCGCGGGGACGGCTCTACCTTTCAACCAACCGGGGCATCACCCGCCTCACGCCGGGCGGGACCGACGGCCAAACCTTTTCGATGGAGACGTTTGGCCTCGAAGATGGCCTGCCGTCGCTCGAATGCAACCGCGGCGCGGGATTTCGCGACGCCGACGGGCGGCTCTGGTTCGGCACGCTCGCGGGCGCGGTCGTGTTCGATCCGCGCCGGGAAATTCCCGATACGCTCCCGAAACGGTTGTACCTGGAGACGATGCGGATCAACGACCGACCGGTGACGGCCACCGCCGGGCTGTCGCTGTCGCACCGCGAAAACACGGTCGGGTTCGAATACGCGCTGCTCAGTTACTTCCGGCAGGGCGACACGCGCTACCGGACGCAGCTCGTCGGCCTCGAATCCGAGCCGTCGGAATGGACCGCCGACACCAAACGCGAATTCCGCAACCTCGCGCCGGGAACGTACCGTTTCGTCATCACCGGACGCGATTCGGCGGGAAACGAGACCGTTCTGACGGCACCGCCCTTCACCATCAATCCCGCGCCGTGGCGGACGTGGTTGGCATATCTCTTTTACATTCTTATGGTTGTGAGCGTCGGGTACGTGCTCTATCGCACGCGGCTGTCGTTTCTCGAAAGCCGCAACCGTGAACTTGAAGCCATCGTCGCGACCCGCACGAGCGAAATCGCGGCCCAGAAGGACGAACTTTCGGAAGCCAATTTGAAATTGAGCGAACTCGACGACATCAAGGCCAAATTCACCGCGATGCTCGTCCATGATCTGAAATCGCCCCTGAGCGTCGTCCGCGCCACGCTCGATTTCGCCGAGGAAGACGAACAGGTTCTCACCAGCGGCATCGGGACGCTGATTTCTCCCGCCAACCGCAGCCTCGACAAGGTTCTCGCCCTCATCAACGAGATGCTCGACGTGTTCAAGAGCGACTCGCAGGAAATAAAACTCTCGCTCCACCCCATCGGGGCCGAGGCGTTCTTCAGGGAAATCGGCGAGGAAGGAAAACTGGTCGCGAAGGCGGCGAGCATCAACTTTCAGTACGATTTCGAATCATCGCTGCCGCAACTCAGGGCCGACACGATGCAGTTGAGCCGGGTGTTTTCGAATCTGGTGTCGAACGCGGTGAAGTTCACGCCGAAAGGCGGCACGATCAGCCTCGCCGGAAAACTCATCGAAGGAACGGGCGTCGAAACCGGCCTTCAACTTTTACTGGTCACCGTCACCGATACCGGCGAGGGCATCCCGGCAGACGTGCTGCCGTATGTGTTCGACCCGTACCGGCAGGCCGACGGCCACAAAACCCGGCTCGGTGTCGGACTCGGCCTCGCCATCGCGAAACGCATCGTCGCCGCGCACGGCGGCAACATCACCGTCCGCAGCCAGGTCGGCGTCGGCACGAGTTTCTACGTGACGCTGCCGGTGATGAAGGATGAAGAAAAGGATGAAGGCGGAAGGCGGAAGGATGAAAAAAAGACAGGGGGACAGGGAGAAAAAATGTTTTGACGCTGGAACTGGGGAGAGGGAATTTTTTTCATCCTTCCGCCTTCATCCTTCATCCTTTCAGTACTGGCAGCGACCGTCCGTTGGGATTGGGCGCGGGTGGAGCGCATCCGCCGCCGCAGCCGGAACATCCGGCTTTGGCCTGGAATGCGGCGCGGATGGCCAGCACCCACCGCCGCGAAAGATAGGCGGCGGCGATGGCGATGACACCGAATGCGATGATGTTTTGAAGCATGGTTTCCGCCTCCCTTCACCTTTCGTTTTCCGCACCCGGCTTCAATTCCCGTAAACGAGCTTAAAGACAAGTTTTTCAATCAGTTAGCCCCGTTCACGGGGCTTGAAACATGGTAGCCCGGTCCTTGAGGGCCGGGCATTTGCCGCCAACCGCACATGGCTCCGGTTCGGGCCGGGCATCCGCCGCGCCTCACGGAAATCCGAGCCAGCGTCCGCCCTGATACACAATCAGACTCCCGAGGTAGGCGAGCGTCGTCATGTAGCCGAGCATGAAAAACGGCCACTTCCACCCGTTCGTCTCGCGCCGGACGACCGCGAAGGTCGAAATGCATTGCAGGGCGAGCACGAAAAACACCAGCAGCGAGACGGCGACCAGCGGCGTGAACACCGGGCGTCCGTCGGGGTAGCGGTCGGCCTGAAGCGCTTCCCGAAGCGTATCCGAACTTTCGTCGGCGTCCTTGCCGACACCGTAGATGATCGCGAGCGTCCCGACGAGCACTTCCCTCGCCGCAAACGCCGAAATCACGCCGACGCCGATCTTCCAGTTGAACCCGAGCGGAAGCAGAACCGGTTCGCAGAACTTCCCGGCCCGTCCGATGTAGCTCTTTTCGCTGCGCTCCGACTGTTCGAGGTCGTCGAGGTGCTTCGTCTTTTCGTCACCCGCTTCCTTCGCCAGCGTTCCCGCCGAAACTTCAGCCGTGATTTTCGCCTTTTCGGCGTCGTAATCACGCGACAGCGTCACGTTTTTCGGGAAAGTGGAGAGCGCCCACAGGATGATCGACAGCGCCAGAATCACCGTCCCGGCGCGGCGCAGAAACTGTCCGCCCGCTGAAAACATGGTCGTGCCGACGTTGCGCCAGACCGGCAGACGGTACGGCGGCATTTCCATCACGAACATCCGCGACTCGCCGCGCACCAGCGTCTTCCGGAACAGCCAGCCCATGCCGACCGCCGTGACGATGCCCAAAACGTACATCGAGAACAAAACCAGCGCCCCCACCGAGACAAACCGTCCGACTTTCATTTCCGGCGGGAAAAACGCCCCGATCATCAGGGCGTACACCGGAAGCCGCGCGCTGCAACTCATCAGCGGCGTGATGAGGATCGTCACGAGGCGGTCCTTCGCATTTTCAATCGTCCGCGTCGCGGTGATGGCCGGAATCGCGCAGGCGAACCCGCTCAACAATGGAATGAACGACTTCCCGCTCAGTCCGACCTGCCGCATCACGCGATCCATGATGAAAGCGGCGCGCGACATGTAGCCGGTGTCTTCCAGCAGCGCGATGAAGAACGTCAGAATCAGGATTTGCGGGAGAAACGTCACGACCGCGCCAACGCCCGGAATGATGCCGCCCGCGATCAGGTCCTGAAGCATTCCCGGCGGAATCACCTTCCGCGAACCGTCGCCGAGCCAGTCCACGCCCGCGCTGATCCAGTCCATCGGAATCTGGGCGAAGGAGAAGATGCTCTGGAACATGACGAGCATCAGCGCTCCGAAAATCACGAATCCGAATACCCGGTGGGTCAGCAGCGTGTCGAGCCGGTCGGTCAGCGTCCGCCCCGCCGTGATGGTCACGATTCCGGTCGCGTCGTTGCAGACATCCTGAATCCAGTCGTAGCGCGCGCCCGCTTCCGCCGAGCGCCAGTCCACCTCGGCGGCTTCAAGCCGCTGGCGGGCTTCCCGGACAAGCGCGTGGAGGTGTCCCAACTGCTTCGCGTAGCGGTCCGAAACGACGTCGTCGTCGGGAAAATCGTGCAGCAGCAGCCGGATCGCCTCGCCCTCGGCGGCGGCGGCGTCCACGATGCCGCTTTCAATGACCGCGTCGGTCAAAGGTTCGACTTCACGTTCAATTTCTTCCGGCAAAAGCCACTGACGCTCCGGAATCGGCGGCGGCGTGGCGGCCATCGCCGTTTTGAGCGGCGTCAGCCCGGTACTTTTACTGGCCACGACCGGAAACACGGGAATGCCCAGCCGCCG
>JAAFHI010000742.1 GCA_013298335.1 Actinomycetota bacterium | reverse complement strand
CTGACCGAGTGCGACGCGCATGGCGTAACAATGCAGACGCTCTCGACCGTGCCGGTGATGTTCAGTTACTGGGCGAAGGCGGAGGACGCCTACGATCTGGCGCGGTTTCTCAACGACCACATCGCGGAAGTCGTGGCGCGGCGGCCCGACCGGTTCGTCGGGCTGGGAACGCTCCCGATGCAGAACCCTGACCTCGCAATGCGTGAACTCGAACGCTGCGTGAAGGACCTCGGCCTTGTCGGGGCCCAGATCGGGACCCACATCAACGACTGGAACCTCGACGCGCCGGAACTCTTCCCCGTCTTTCAGCACGCGGCGAAACTCAACGCCGCGCTCTTTGTGCATCCGTGGGAGATGGTCGGCACGGAGCGCATGCCGAGCTACTTTCTGCCGTGGCTGGTCGGGATGCCCGCCGAGACCTCGCTCGCGATGTGTTCGATGATCTTCGGCGGCGTGCTCGAACGCCTGCCGCGCCTGCGCTGCTGCTTCGCGCATGGGGGCGGCGCGTTTCCCTACACGCTGGGCCGCATCAATAAAGGCTGGGAAGCGCGGCCCGATCTGTGTCAGATTCATATCACCCAACCACCCAGAACATATGTACCGCAGATGTATGTCGATTCGCTGGTTCACGATCCCGATGCCCTGCGCTACATATTGAAGGTGTTCGGCGTGCGCCGGGTCGCGATGGGCAGCGACTATCCGTTTCCGCTCGGAGAGACGGAGCCGGGCAAACTGATTCTGTCGCTTCAGGAACTGACCGGTGCCGAACGCGAGCGTCTGCTGTGGGGAACGGCGGCGGAGTTTCTCGGCATCGAGAACCGGTTCGCGCCGTCAAATTGGGGAGACTGAAGACGAGGGATGAGGGATGAGGGATGAAATCAATCAGGTCGGTGCGGTGATGATATGAAAAGACGCGCTTTTTTACTGATTCTCGTACTTCTGTCAGGCTTTGCGTTCACGGGCGTTCCATCCGTCCGCGCCGCTCCCGCCGACAACAAGTGGGTCAGCGTCCGGACCAAACATTTCCAACTCATCGGCGATGCCGGCGACAAGAACGTGCGGAAGGCCGCGGTCAAAATGGAGCAGTTCCGCACCGCCTTTCAGACGTTGTTCAGTCGCGCCCGTTTCAACGATGCGATTCCGATGACGATTGTGGTGTTCAGGGATGAAACGTCCTACAAGCCGTTTCTGCCGGAATACAAGGGGAAGAAGCGCGAGAACATCGGCGGCTATTTCGTCGCCGGTCGCGACATCAACTACATCACGATCAACGCGGAACTGCTCGACGAGCAGCTCTACCCGCTATCGACGATTTTTCACGAATACACGCACCTGATTCTCGACGCCAACCTCAAGAACGTCCCGGCCTGGCTGCATGAAGGATTCGCCGAGTATTACGCGACGCTGCGGGTCGAGGACGACAATCGCAAGGTCATCGTCGGCAGCCCGCAGTCGTATCACGCGTTGCTGCTGCGCGAGAAACCGCTGATTCCGCTCAAGGAACTGTTTTCGGTGGACCATTCCTCGAAAGCCTACAATGAAGGCGACCGGGTGAGTATTTTCTACGCGGAATCATGGGCACTCATCCACTTCCTGCTTCAGGCGGAAAACGGGAAATACGCCAAGCTGCTGCCGGATTTCATCAGCCGCCTTTCCGACGGTGTCAACCCGGAGGAAGCCTTCACCAAGACATTTCAAATGTCGCTGAAACAGATGGAGGACCTGCTGGACAAATATGTTCGCCGGTTCACCATGCCGGTGGTCACCTATTCGTTTTCCAAACCGCTGGTTTCCGATTCCGAAATTATCGTGGGGCAGTTGTCGGAAGCCGAGCGCTGGTACCATCTCGGAGACCTGTTTCTTCACATTCGGGATTTTGAAAAGAGCCGTGAATATCTCGGCAAGGGGCTTGCGCTCGACCCTGAATCGGCCAGCCTCAACGCCTCGCTCGGCATGCTCAGTCTGCGCCGAAAGCAGTATCCCGAAGCGGTGAAATTTCTCAGGAAAGCCACAACTTCCCCGAACGCGACCGCCGTCATGCATTACCATTACGCCGAGGCGCTGCTTCAGGCGAACGAACAAAAAGACCTCGCGCTTCCGGCGGACGTGGTCGCGGAAATGCGGACTTCCCTCAGGAAAGCTGCCGAGTTGTCGCCGACGTTCCCCGAAACGTACCGGCTGCACGCCTATCTTGAACAACGAGAGGGCTCGGTCGACGACGCACACACGCTCATCCGGAAGGGCGTCGAACTTGCTCCCGGGCGCGAGGAGTTTCAGCTTGATCTGGCTCGCATTCTGGTCAAGCGAAATCGGGCCGATCCGTCCGACTACATGTTCGCACGGCGAATACTGACGCCCCTCTCCAAGAACTCACCGAACCTGATCACCCGCGCGACGGCGGCCACCCTGCTCGAAAAAATCGGCCCTGCCGAAAAGCCACCCGCGCAATGATTCACTCCTGGACGATCCATGAACTTCACCAACGATCCTTCATTCGCCCTTGATCTCGACCACAACGACCCGCTCGCGGGTTTTCGCGAGCGGTTTCATATTCCAGCCGGGCCGGACGGTGATCCGGTCGTGTATTTCTGCGGGAATTCGCTCGGATTGCAGCCGAAAACGGTACGCGACTTCGTCACGGCGGAACTCGACGACTGGGCGCGGATGGGCGTCGAAGGACACTTCGCGAAGGAACATTCGTGGGCCGATTACGACAAGTCGGTCGAACCGCGCATGGCCGAACTGGTCGGGGCGTCGGCGAGCGAAGTCGCGGTCATGAACGGCCTCACGGTCAACCTTCACCTGCTGATGGTGTCGTTCTATCGGCCCACGGCAGCGCGGCACAAAATCCTGATGGAGACGCGGGCGTTTCCGTCCGATCAGTATGCCGCCAAGAGCCAGGCGCGCTTTCACGGCTTCAATCCGGATGACGCGATCATCGAACTTATGCCGCGCGACGGCGAGGACGTGATCCG
>JAAFHI010000351.1 GCA_013298335.1 Actinomycetota bacterium | reverse complement strand
CCGATTGAGCGAATCGAGGACGGCGTTGATTTCCACCATCTCGACGGAGAGCATCTTGCCCGAATCACAGATTTTTTCCATCGCGAGATGGCTTTCGCGGAACGTGCCGCCGCCGGGAACGGGCGTTCCCACGCCGGGCGCGTAATCGGGATCGACGAAATCCATGTCGAACGTCGCGTGGAAGCCCACCGTGTAGCGGCTCGCGTGTTCGATGGCTTCGTCCATGACGCGCGCCATGCCCTTCTCGTCGATTTCGCGCATGGTGTAGACGCGGAGCCCCAGCCGCCGCGCCAGTTCGCGTTCGCCGTCGTCAATCTGGCGGACACCCACCACGACGCAGTCCTCCGGACGCACTTTCGGGGCGAATCCGGAAATGTCGGTGAGTTCCGTCGGGCCAATCCCCATCAGCGCCGCGAGCGGCATGCCATGGATGTTTCCCGAAGGCGAAGAATCGGGTGTGTTGATATCCGCGTGGGCATCAATCCAGATGATGCCGATGCGCTGATCGCGCTTGCGATAAAAGGATGAAATGCCGGCGACGCTGCCGATGGCGATGGAATGATCGCCACCGAGAATGACCGGCAGCGCGCCGTCTTCGAGAATTTTCTCGACCCGGTCGGCGAGCGCCTGACTCGATTTGGCGACTTCGGCCAGATATTTGTGGTGGGTATCGGTGTCGGCCACGTTGCGGGTTTCCGCGAGCGCGACGGGTACATTGCCGACATCTTCGACGTCATAGCCGAGTTCGGCGATTTTCGCGTTGAGGCCGGCGATGCGGACGACCGACGGGCCCATGTCGACGCCGCGGCGGTCGGCGCCCAGATCCATCGGAACGCCGATGATCTTCACTTTTCGATTGCGGGATGAAACGACGGCTGTAGCCATAGGGGGAATCTCTCTTTCTGGAGGAGAGCTACGAGCGACAAGCGTGAGGCAGGAAAGAAATGAGGAATGAAAGCGTCGGAGCTTGCCGATCGAGACTAGGAGGATTTGACGTTACGGAACTTCCAGCGGGCGACCCATCCATCCACGCGCGACCGCAGCCGCTGCCAAAGCGAATTCAGGTCGTTGCGGAATCCGTGGCGTTCGACCCGGCTGACCCGACCGACGACGTTCGACACCGGGACGGAAACGTCGAGCCGGTTCGAGGCGTCCCCGCGCGTCACGATCTGCGTTACCGAACCACGCTTTTCAAAACGGATGATCCGATGCACGACCGCGGTCTGACTGCTCGTACACAGCAACACCATGTCGCCTACCCGCAACTGGTCGGCAATCACGCTTTCAATCGTGATCCAGTCTCCGGCGGAGATCGTCGGTGACATGACCGAACCCGGTACGCGCAGACGGAACGAATGCCCGCGCAGCAATTCGGCGCGAGCGGTTCGAAGAATGTCAGGCGTGTCGAGCGAATGCTCACGGGTCGGCTTCGCTTTGGTCTTGCTGGTAGCCCGCATAATGCCCTTCGGACTGGGTGGATAAATCGCCGGAGCATGATAGTCATCGGCGAAATTTCCGCAAGCAAAGGAAAAGAGTCTGGGGAGTCTGGGGAGTCTGGGGAGTCTGGGGAGTCTGGGGAGTCTGGGGAGTCTGGGGAGTCGAGCGGACTTCTTCGGCTACTACGAGTCAAGAACTTTTCTTCCCGACTCCCAAGACTCACGAGACACCCAAGACTCTCAAGACTTTTTCTTCCGACTCCCAAGACTCTCAAGACCCACAAGACTCCCAAGACTTTATTCCGCCAGGCGAATGAGATGGTACGTCTTCGCCCCTTTTCGCAGTACGCCGTAGCGACCGCCGATGAGGGCGTCGCGTTCGATGCGTTCGGCGGGGGAGGTGATGCGGCGATTGTTGAAATACAGCCCGCCGCCCTCGACGGTCCGCCGGGCTTCGCCCTTCGATGCCGCCAGCTTCGCCGCCACCGTCAGGTCGATGATCGACGCGCCGCCCTCGGCGGCAAAAAGTTCCGAAGAGACGTCGCTCGACGGCGTATCGCGGAAGATCGCGAGCAGCGTCGCGGTGTCGATGTTGGCGATTTCCTCGCCGAAAAGGATTCGCGAAGCCGCAATCGCCTGCGCCGTCGCCTCCGGACCGTGAATGAATTCCGTCATCTCGGTCGCCAGCGCGCGCTGCGCGTCGCGTTTCTCGGGCGCGGTCGCGAGCGCCTGTTCGAGTTCCGCGATGGCCGATTCGGAAAGGAACGTGAACGATTTCAGGTAGCGAATGACGCTCGCATCCTCGGCGTTGTACCAGAACTGGTAAAACTCGTAGGGCGACGTCCGGTCGGCGGTGAGCCACACCGCGCCCGATTCCGTCTTGCCGAATTTCGTCCCGTCGGACTTCGTCACCAGCGGCATGGTCAGCCCGAAGGCTTTCTTCGCGCGCACCCGGCGAACCAGATCGACGCCCGCCGTGATGTTGCCCCACTGGTCGCTTCCGCCCGCCTGAAGTTCGCAGCCGTAGAGGTCGCTCAACTCCAGAAAGTCCCGTGCCTGCAACAACATGTAGCTGAATTCGGTGAACGAGATGCCGGATTCCAGCCGCCGGCTGACCGATTCCTTGCCGAGCATCGAATTGATCGTGAAGTGCTTGCCCGTGTCGCGCAGAAACTCGACCATCGAAATCTTTCCGAGCCAGTCGTAGTTGTTGACCACCCGCGCGGCGTTCGAACCGGTGAAGTCGAGGTACTTCGCGAGAATGTCTTCAATGGCGGCGACGTTGCGGGCGAGGGTTTCCTCGTCGAGCAACTGGCGTTCGTTGGCCTTGCCGCTCGGATCGCCGATGAGACCGGTCGCGCCGCCCGCGAGCGCGATGGGCTTGTGACCCGCGCGTTGAAACCGGACGAGGCCGAGCAGCGGCAGCAGGTTTCCGACGTGAAGACTGTCGGCGGTCGGGTCGAATCCGACGTAAACGGTGAGCGGATCGGGGTTTTTGAGGCGTTCGGTCAGGTCGGGGGTGAAATCCTGCACCAGCCCGCGCCAGGAGAGTTCATCGAGAATGGTGGACATCGTTGAAAAGAAATGAGTTCAGATTTTCCCCGAACTATCCATTCCGATCTTTTCGAACGTCAAGTGCCTTTCGTCCTCCAAATCAATGCTCTGAAAATCAGCGAAGCAGGAAGCCTGGACCTAAAGCACTACCAGTTTGAACAAAACTATCTCAAGCTCACCCTTTGTTAAGTCATAAGTCGGCTCCTCGGCATAGTCGCAAGGCCAGTGCCCGGAGGCATACCAATACTCTTCCTCAATCAGACGGTCCGGGAGCGGGCATTCTAAAAACACGTACAAACCAATTAAGGCAAAGGTGAACGATGCAGCCCACACACAGGTTGTAGGCCCATGCCAGGCATCTTCCTCGGGATCATATAACCAGTATCCCTTGAGAATCTGCTTTCTTACAAATTCTTCGGTTCTGTCAAAGACGTCTTTAAGTTGTTGTCTTTTCTCAAAATTCTTTACGTAAATTTGCTCTTTACGAAAGCTTAACCATTCAGCAAATTCTCCATTTAACTCAGTTTCCGGTCCATTCCATTCCGACCAGTCAGTAATTCTTTTAACGGTTGTGTCTCTTTGATTTCGCTCTCCAACGTTTGAGAACCATTGAATTTTCAGAATTTGTTCGTAGAACTCATTGATATCTCGCATATTCAAACCTGTCTAATTTAATCAAAACCAAGATCTCTCAATTCATCACTTACAAGTAACTTAACCCATTCGGAAAAACTCGGAAGAACTGTTTCTTCTTCTTCATTGCCTTCATAATAAAGATACACAGGAGGATCTTCACCTTCCTCGGTCTTTAAAAAGACAAAATTATATATTTGATCATTCATCGAAAAAACAAACCAAGTTTTAAGAAGCTTAAACTTCGTTTCACTTATCTCAACAATCCCTTCGGCTTGCTCTCCTAATCTATCAAAATCAGGCGACCCTATTAAATCAGAATAAGAAAACAAAATTCCCGCAAAAACATTTTCACTCTTGCCAATTATCGATAAAAACTCTTTATACGCCTTGGGAAGTTTTATCGAATAAACGGTTTCCAGCCGTGTAATCTCTTCTTCGCTGCAACCCGTCAGAGAAATTCCTTTCTCTTCAAGCCGTCTCAACTGCTCTTCAACTAGAGAAACCATCTTTTCACTTCCCTCAAGGAGATTTATAAACCGTACGTCAGATCCTTTTTCCCTTCCGTCTCCACAAGACGGCAAAACCATTCTCTAAAGTAAAACCATTTTTCGCGTGACTCAATCCACTCTTCAGTAGGTTCTTCATGGCTAAAAGTGTCAAAATTCGGCTCATCAATCAATAAATTAAATCCTCCAAAATCTCCTCTTCCGAGAAGAGAAATACAAATAAAAAATTTTGGAAAAAGATTATCTTCTTCGTAAAAAATTTTTCCGTTAAACTCTTCAATATCTTCAAGCTTATAAAAAAGTCTTCCCAATCCGTACTCAGTTATAAATGCCTCAAAAGCACCAACTTCCAGAAGGAGTTCAACATAATCATCAGGCAATTTCACTTCCCGTTTCTTTTCAAATTCTGAAATCTTCTCTAATGAATACCTCTGAAGCCTAATAAATTTTCGATGCTCCCCGTCATTCATCAGGATTGGCAACCCATTGCTTCTTTCAATCCATTCATTCATTTGAGCCAACGCCTGTTTGAAATCCATACGCCGCCCTTTCCCTTCAAAAAATCCGAACATCCGGGGTTTCTCGCGAAATCTACACCGGACAGGATTGAAATACCCGGTCGGCGTTGCAGCCGGTAGTTTTTCGTCGCGTATGCGACGAACTGAACGTAGCCGTGTCGTTTACGGCACGGGAAACGAACCGCGCCATCATCTCTTCGCGTCGCGTAGCCGACGCGATGGTATTTGTAACTTTCATCGCGTCGGCTACGCGACGCGAAAATGGTTTTCCGGACTAACCGTGCCGTAAA
>JAAFHI010000187.1 GCA_013298335.1 Actinomycetota bacterium | reverse complement strand
CCGCAGTCCGGTGAGTTCGAACGTAGGTGACTCGAAACATGCGCGAACAACGCTCGGTCCCCACTGGTCGCAGGCTGAAAACGATCAAGTTTCTGCACACGCTGGCCTGGGCCTTCTTTGCCGGCTGCATCTTCGCCATCCCGATTGCTTCCTGGTATCGCGAGCATCGTGCCGCCGCGGTTCTGGCGGGGCTCGTACTGGTTGAGGTGCTGATACTTGCACTGAACCATTGGAGTTGCCCCTTGACCGCTGTTGCTGCCAGGTACACCCAGGACCGACGCGCCAACTTCGATATCTACCTCCCGGAATTTCTCGCAAGGTACAACAAACAAATCTTTGGGTGCCTTTACGTGGCAAGCGTTTTGTATGCACTTGCAAACTGGGTCTTCGGCTCTCAAAAGCCGTAGCCAGCCAAAACAAGCAGTACGGAAACGACAAGCGAAGCAATGAATGGCGATTTCGGGACCGCGACGACGCCAATCACCGATACCACAAAGACATAGAATCCAATGATTCGCAGGAGCCCGATATCGGAGTTCAGGGCGGCCCGTACCGCGACGTGGCCGGCAAGCAGAAGCGGGATACCGAATATGACGAACCAGAAGGCTGTCCGGCGGATTTCCGGTGTTTTGAACTTGCCGATGAATCCTTCCCTTGCGGCTTCGAGGAGTGGGGTTTTGAACTTGACGAGCCCAAAGGCAATATGGGCGCCCCCGAGTGCAAGGAGCGACCAGGCGGAAACAATGGAGAGGAGTGTTTTCTGCATCAGAAGATTGGTTCCATTCGCTTTTCATGGACCGCGCGCACCCTGCGCGCAAAAAACCGCCGTACCGGGCCACATGCTTCGGGACCTGTTCACCGATGCTTGATTTCCAACCGGTACACCACGGTTTCGCCCACTCCCTTCACCGTGACCCGCGGCTGCTTTTCATCATCGGAAAATTCAACCTTCGGCGCCGCCTCCGCCGGGGTTTTCAGCAAATCGCGCAACGCTGTGGCTTCCTTTCCATCGGGAATCGAACCGTCGCCATCGAACGCCCGACGCCGCGCATTCGCGAGTGCGTCACGCGACTTCGCGGTCGTCACGATGTAGACCACTTCATTCCCGGTTGATCCGGCCAGTTCGTTCTGCCCGGTCTGGATCCGCTGATTGGCGGTCACGCTCGCCGAGCCGTTGTTCCGTTTCGGCGTCGGAAAAAGCAGGTTGAGCTGGGGTTTCCCCGACGCATCGCGCCCTTCGGCGAAAACGAACAGTTCGCCGTCTTCCGTCGGCGTGATTTCAAGCCGAAATTTGTATCCCGTTTCGAAAACCTCCCGCCCGGTCCCGAAATAGGGATCGCCGAAGGGCTTTCCATTCCGCATCTTTTGAATCTCGATGGCGTAAACGAACTGCCTCGTTGGTTGCGCCACCACCGGACCGGGTTTCGGTGTGTCACCGGCGGATTTCCTCACCATCCAGACGCCCGTGACAATCGCCCCGATGAGGAAAATACCCGCGACCAGTACCAGCGCGGCGGGAAACTTCTTCCGGTCGGCTCCCCGCGCGGAGAGTTCGGCCTTGAGTTCCTCAACGTGGGCGTCGCTTTCAACCCGCGGGTCCTCGGCCCGAACCGTGGCGGGCAAGGAAATCGGAACGCGCGGCGGGTCGGTGCCGCGGTTCAGGTTCAGATCGGTTTCAAGTGGAGGACTCACCACCGGTTGCGGGATGACCGCCGGTTGCGGACGTTCGTTCCGGACGAGCAGCGCGGCGGCCAGCCCCTTGCCGAACGCGCGCGCATTCTGGGGCCGGAGTTCCGGGTCGTAGTTCAGTGCCGCGGCAACCAGTTCATCGACCGTCGGTGAAAGACCGCTTCGAAAGGCGGACGGGCGATCCTGAAGTCCTTCCTCCCGCTGCGGGAAAAACATGTGGAGGCCGGAATCGGGAAAGGCATAGCGCCCGGCCAGCATTTCAAACGCCATCGCCGCCATGGCGTAGATATCGCAGGCGGGGCCGAGATCCCGGTTCGGCATGAGCTGTTCCGGCGCGGCGTACTCAAGCGTTCCCATCCCCGACGTCAGCGGGCGCGATGGGTCGCTCTGCCCCGCGTTGGTCAGCCGGGCAATGCCGAAATCAATCACCACGAGGCGTTCAGTCCGGTCTGGCTGCGGCACCAGCATCAGATTGTCCGGCTTGATGTCGCGATGGATGACGCCGACCTCGTGAGCCGCCGCCAGCGCGTCTCCGAGTTGTTCCAGAATGGTCGCGCATTCGGGCAAGGGCAGCAGGTTTCCGGCCTGCCGGTACTGAAGCAGCCGGTCCCGCAGCGAGACACCCTCGATGAATTCCATCGCCAGGAAGGGCGTGCCGTCGGGCAGGACGCCGCTGTCGTAAATGTCGCCGATGCCGCCGTGCCGTTTCGCGCTCAACCGGACAAGCGCCATCTTTTCGTCCTCGAATTTCACCCGGACAGCGTCCTGCGCCAGCATTGACCGATGCAGGAACTTGATGACGGTTTTCCGGTTTCCGAGCGTTTTGTCCTCGGTCAGATAGACCGCGCCGAACCCGCCCTGCCCGAGCAGCCGGACCACTTTGTACCGATGGCTGATGAGTTGCCCAAGGTACGGATCGGGCGAGGCTTGGATGGTTTCCGATTCATGGAAATCAGGCATGGGAAAAATTTTCCATTGGACCGCGCGCACCCTGCGCGCACAGGTTTTATTTTCAGACTGCGCGCAGGGTGCGCGCGGTCCATCGCGCTCCATCAGAACAAGGCGGCCTGACGAATCGGCGGCTCGACTTCGGCGATGAGTTCCGCATCGTCGCGCTTGACCGTGTTCACCGCTTTCGAAACCGGATAGACCCGCATTTCCGAGGCCGGGTAAGCAGTCAGCAGCCCCATCAACTCATCCGGTTTC
This sequence comes from Actinomycetota bacterium, assembly GCA_013298335.1. Classification (GTDB taxonomy): domain Bacteria; phylum Acidobacteriota; class Blastocatellia; order Chloracidobacteriales; family Chloracidobacteriaceae; genus JAAFHI01. Next base: position 3,820 of record JAAFHI010000187.1, on the reverse strand, counting down.
CCTTTTCCGAGCCACTGCTTCTCGATCTCGCGGCGCAGAATCACGGCCATGCGGTGGTGCAGCGGCGCGAGCAGGTCGTTGGCCTCGGTCGTGATCACCGTACAGGAACGAATGACCTCACCCTCCGGCGACGTCCATTCATCCCACAATCCCGCCAGCGCAAAAGGCGCGCCGTCGGCCAGCGTCGCGCGGTACGGAATGGTCGTCCCGTCGGGATTGCGCTGCCATTCGTAAAATCCGTCGCACAGAACAAAGCAGCGCCGGGCGCGAAAGATGTTCCGGAAGGACGGTTTTTCGAGCAGTGTCTCGACCCGCGCGTTGATGAGCGGCTGACCGGCGGACGGCCCGGTTTTGCTCCAAGAGGGCACGAGCCCCCAGCGCGCCTGCGAGAGCGTCCGCGGCGATTCGTCATACACCACGGCCACTTTCTGCGTCGGCGCGATGTTGTAGCGCGGCGCGATTTCAACCTCGGCGTCATCGAGATCGAAGCGTTCCAGCGCGGCTTCCTTCGTGACGGTCAGCGTGTATCTTCCGCACATGGCGTCAAAACTCCTTCTGCTTTCTTTGATAATCAGGTTATTATCCCAACGGATTTCATAAAGAAAAGTAATACAACATGAGTCTCGGGCGTCCTGTGAGTCTCGGGCGTCTGGGGAGTCCTCAGAATCCAGACAAGCAATAGAAAGCCCTGGGAATCTTGAGAACCACCGCAAAGAGTAGCAAGCATTTTAGACTCCCAAGACTCACAAGACACCCCGGACTCCCCAGACTTTTTATTACAAATCGGAGGCACTCCCCCGGTGGACCTTAGTCAACTGGAAGTTTTTCTTGCCGTTGCGGAGGAAAAAAGTTTCTCCCGCGCCGGCACGCGGCTGAATCGAACGCAGGCCGCCATCAGTCAGTCGGTCAAGAAACTCGAAGAGGACATCGGCGAGACGCTCTTCGACCGTTCGGTGAAGGAAGGCAAGCTCACCGATGCCGGGCACGTCCTGTTTAGTTACGCGGTCCAACTGCTCAACACGCGCTCCGAGGCGCAACTCGCCCTGAAGGAGTTGCGCAGCCTGTCCACCGGAAAACTCGTCATCGGCGCCAACGAACACACGGTCATCTACCTTTTACCGCTGTTGCTCGAATTCATGCGGCGGTTTCCGCAACTGCGCACCGAGATCAAACGCTGCCGGGCCAGCGAAATCCCGACTGAAATCATGCGCCATTCCATCGAACTCGGCCTGCTCACCTTTCAACCCCAGCAAACGGAACTCCAGGCGACGCCGGTCGCGACGGATTCGGTCGTCCTCGTCGTCGCGCCGCACCATCCGCTCGCCAAGCATCAGGCCATTTCGATTCGCGACCTCGGACTCGAAACCTTCGTCGCCCACAACGTCGTCTCGCCCTATCGCCAGAAAGTCGTCGAAACCTTCCAGCGCTACCGGACGCCGCTCAACATCGTCATCGAACTTCCGTCCATCGAAGCCATCAAGCGGATGATCGAAAGCGGCACCTGCATCGGAATTCTCCCGAAACTGTGCGTGGAGAACGAAATCCAGCGCGGCCAGTTGATTGCGGTGGCGATGAAGGAAATGAAGCTTGAACGCCGGGTCAGGATCGTCCACCGACGCGATGCGGCGCTCTCCCACGCGGCACAGGCATTTCTGAAGATTGCGCGCGCGAGCCAGCCGGGCAGTAGCCAGTAGCCAGCAGTCAGTAATTTTCAATTGAGCACTTGTTGGCAAAATCAGGCCAAGTGAGATTGAGACCGTTTGTATTGGCGTCGCGTAGCCGACGCCGTGAAAGGGGCCGTGTCGTTTACGGCACGGTCAAAGCCCATCCCAAAAGTGATCGCGTCGGCAATTCGTCTGGGCAGTGTTCATCCGGGCTTGGTTCCGTTTACGAAAACCCGCAACCATTTCCTTCGGACAAACCGGCGTTATGTCTTTGAAAAATGCACAACCACCCGGAAGCCGGTATCGCGGTACCGATCCCAGGGTGCGTACCTTCCCCGGGTCGCCGAGCGGCAGAAATCGGGGATGCCGCCCCATGAACCGCCGCGCAGGATGCGTTCCTCGCCGAACTCGGGACCGTGCGGATCATTCACCGGACTAATCTGGTAGTAGCGCTCGCCGTACCAATCCGCGCACCATTCCCACACATTCCCGTGCATGTCGTGCAATCCCCACGGGTTGGGGCTGTTCAGCGACCCGACCGGAATGGTTTTTTCGCGTTTGAGACCGTCCGCCGCATCCCCATATTGATAGGTCCCATCAAAGTTCACCTGCTCGGGTGTCATTGTTTCCCCACAGGAAAAAGGCGTCGTCGTTCCGGCCCGGCAGGCGTATTCCCACTCGGCTTCGGTCGGCAAGGCATGGACATTTCCATCACCTTTCGCATTCAACCGCGCCAGAAACTCCTGACAATCATTCCAACTCACCTGTTCAACCGGGAGGTTCTCCCCCTTAAAACGGGACGGCGAAGCATCAAGGTCAATTCCCGCCTTCGGCAACCTCTCGGCGACATACCGCCACTGGTTTTGAGATACCTGAAACTTCCCCATCCAGAACGGATGCGAAATCACGACCCGATGCACTGGGCCTTCACAATCCCGCCGGTCCGCCTCGGACTCCGGCGATCCCATCAGGAATTCACCGGCGGGGATGTAGCAGAAGACCATTTCGAAGCCGCCCGGCAGGGTCACCTTCATCGTGTCGCCGACTTTGGGTTCCTTTTCCTGGACGACCAGCGACTGAAGTTTCCGGTCAGTTCGACTCTTCAAGAGCCCCAGGCCCGGCTTGGCCCGCGAAGCCGATAATTGCCCCATCTTCGCGGGAACCGCGGGTGTGGGTTTTTCAAGGGTATTTTTCAAGTCGTCATTTTCAGGCATCGTCAGAAATCAAATCGAAGAAATCGTGTATGAACTGACGGATTTCCGTACCTTGCTACTGACTACTGACTACTGACTACTGGCCGCCGCTCCCCACGGGCCACTGGATAAAGAACAACCGGTCCTTCTCGGCTTCGTTGTCCTTTTCGAAAAGCGTCGGCCTCGGTGCGTACGTCAGGGAAAAGGACTTGTCGGGAAGAACCTGATACGTCCAGGCCGCCCGCGGACAGACCCCGGATTGCAGTCCGGCCAGCGATGTCGGCAACGCGCCGCCATTTGCGGCGGCTTCTTTCACTGCCAGAATCTTTTCCGTCATTTCAAAAATGAGGCAGGTTTTGATTTCCACCCTCCAGATGGCGTTGGCATTGGGCTGAAAAACTCTGGCGATCCGGTTGGAGGATGAAAGCGGACTCCCCGGTCCGCCCGGGGTCTGAATATCCGCAAAGGGATCGCGATTGTTTTCGCACCCATCAAGTTTTGAAAGCCGCTCGGCAACCCGAAGGTGCGCTTCGGAGAGCTGGACCGCCCAGTACCGGGCCAGCGGACGGGTCAGGACCGCCCAGATCCCTTGCACCACCGGCGACTGGCCTTCATCGGTAAAGGGGTACGCGGCCAGACCGCTGGTTTTGGCCGACTCGACCATCCCGTAGGCTTCACAAACCAGGCTGGTCCGAATGCCGTCACGCCAGTCACGGTTCGAATAGCGTTTGCGCCATTCAGCCCCCGGGTTCTTCATCTTCCGAATCGTCAGGGCAATCACCTTGTCGCCCGAGACGCCGGTCAACTGAGCGAGCAGTTCGGGGCGGCGATACATGGACTGATTCACAATCCAGGCACAGTCCAGCGCGGCCAGTGCCTCGGCATCTTTACCCTGTCTTGATTTGCTGAGGGCATCGAGGGCGATGAGATACAACAACACCCGATGTTCGAGAATGTTCGGAA
>JAAFHI010000599.1 GCA_013298335.1 Actinomycetota bacterium | reverse complement strand
CGTGAATTCGTGCCCCGCGAATTCGGCCTGCGCCAGCGCCGCCAGCCCGCCGGGGTTGCGGTCTCCGGGGAGCGTGTCGAGCGACGATCTGGCGGTCTTCGAGGCCAGCGTGACATAGGTCAGGTCGCCGGTTTCACGCAGCCGCTGAAGATAGTGACCGACCAGCTTGTTGGCCGCGATGAAGTCTTCGGGATCACGTTTCAGACGGCCTTCGAGTTCGCGGATGATTTTCAGGTCGTCGCCTTCGGACAGGAGGGCGGGCGGCGGTAGAACCGCTTTTTTATCAGCGGGTTTCGGACCGCAGGCGACCAGTGAAAGCGACAGGGTTCCAGCCAGCAGGAGCGACGGTATTTTCATGACACAATGAAAAGTCGCCCGTGGCCGTTCAACGACCACGGGCGACAGGAAGGGGTTTATCCGAATTCCGGCGAGTCACCACCGCCGATGGCAGTCAGTTCTGCGTACTGTCGATTTGCGGATTTTCGAGCGGCTGCTGGGGCGGCGCGAAAAACGGGAAGGTCGAGACGAAGGTCCGGTCATTGCGGGGAACGCTGTCGCCGAGGACGTTCTGGTTGGCGATGAAAAACAGAAGCACGTCGATCGTATCGTCACCCGGACGGCGTCCGTTGGGGAATCCGGCATAACCCGGCGTGGCGAGTGTTTCGCCGTCGCCGAGCGTCGTGTTCGGCGTTGTCAGATTGAGTCGCAGATAGTCGCCCTTGAGTACGGCAACGCTCGCGAGAATCTTGATATTGCGGTCGTTGGTTCCGAGGCTCCTGAGCGACGCGGTGATGGTCGAGGCAAAGCGTCCGGCGGCATCGTCTTCAGGCGTCGATGCATTGTATTCGTTCTTGCGCGGAAAGCTGATGAGGGCCGTGTTGAGCGCAGGCGTTGCCATCCGGTCGATCTGGACAAGCGGCCCCGTTCCGGTCAGTTCACCCGTGGCCGGGTTGCGGGTCAACGTCTGCTGCTTGAGCGTGACGCCGTTGACGCCAATGACATTGTTGTTGGCGTTGCCACGAATCAGCGCAGCGGGAACGCTCAGGGCGATCATGTGGGCGTTGTAGCCTGCGAAACTGTCGCGGCCACGTTGCAACCGGGTCGGGTCGGGCGAGCCCGCCTGAATGGACCCGACGAACCGGTTGAAGCCGACGATGTCGAAAAAGAACGGATCATCCGTCAATCCGGCATAGAACCGCACCTGGCTCGTGGGGTCGGTGGTGACAACAAAGGGATTCGGGTTCGGATTGAGCGTGGGAAGCGTCGTCGGAGCGGTAAAAGTCGTTCCGTTGCTGAAGGAGATCGTGGCGGTTTGCGGGGTTGAACGCGACGTCTGTTTGGAAAATGTCACGTTTATGAACAGATCGGGAGCAGCGTCGCCGGTGTTTTCGACCTGAAGCTGGTGAACAACCTCGGGCGAGAAAAATCCGAGGTTCAGCATTTCCGAGGGAACGATGAACCCGGCGACGTCCAGGGCCAGAATGACCCGGCTGTTGTCGTTCGGGTCAAGAAACGCGAAGGTATCCGCGATATCGGCGTTCACGTCAGCGCCGACGGAGGTCGATTCCGCGTGATCGGCGGCGCGAATCGGGGATGCAGCAGGTAAAAGAAGGGTTATCCCAAGCAGGGCAGCCGCGAACAGCGCCGAAATACTTCTCGAATTGAATCGGGACATAAAATTCTCCAGACTTGTGAAAGGGTTTCACTGATGGCTCTGAATCCTACGATCAGGATGTTAAAACCGGATTCATTTGAGCCGCATCTTCCCAAACAATTCAACACATCAGTACTTTTTAATTGTTTTCTAAAATGAATTGAGGGATCAGGGAACAGCGCGGGCGGGCGCGTCAAAGGGCCGTAAAAAATCCGTATACAACGTCACTTCGGCTGTAGGCGTACCACAAACCGAAGAGGATGCTGAACGTCCCCGCCGCAAGCCGCAAACCGTAATGAAAGCCGTTTTTGCCCCTCGCGGACAAAATAAAGGGCAGGCCGATCAGGCCCGACATCAGCAACATGCCTCCGACCGTACCGAGCCCGAAAACGGCCAGATAGGTCACGCCGAGCAGGACCGAGGGAATCTGGCTGAGTACCAGCAATGTGAGCGCCGCCGAGCCGGCCAGCCCGTGCGCGGCTCCGACCAACAGCGGCTTGAGGCCGAAACCGGGGAAAAATCGACCCGCCGGAGCCACGTTTTCGGGTAAATCCACGTTTTTGTCGAACTCATGGGAATGCGGATGGGAGTCGGTGCGGCCCGTGAGGGCATTCGCGAGGGCTTTGACACCGAGCCCGATGATCATGAAGGCGACGCCGAATTCGAGCCAGTCGGCGAGGGATTTCGGAATGGCCACCCGCAAAAGTAAAACGACGACCCCGACCGTCACGATGGAAACCGTATGGCCGACGCCCCACAGTCCGCCGACGAGCGCCGCCTTCATCAGATTCCGGTGTTCGCTCACGATGGTCGAGACGGCGACGACGTGATCGGCCTCGGTGGCATGTTTCAGACCGAAGACCAATCCGAGCCCCAGTACGCCGAGGACGCCGAGACCGACCAGCGAGGGTTCGCCTTCCTCGGTTTCCGCCCCGGCGACGGGACCGGATTCAACGGGGGCGGGCGTGGGACCGACCCGGAGATTCCGTTCGGCCAGCACCTGAACGCACATCGCAATGCCGACCATCGTGATGACGACCGCGCCGACCACCGGAGCAAACCGGAATCCGACCCGTCCCAGGGCGGCGAGGCGCGGCCAGGACTTCCCGCCTTCGACGGCCCGGATTTTCCGGTCGAGCATCCTTCCGGTAAAGACGAAGGCCAGCCCGATGGCGGTCAGGACGCCGGCCAGTCCGAGACTGAAGGCCACGACCAGCAGGAGCCCGTAACCGACTCGGTGCAGGGCCACCGCCGAAAGCAGTACCACCAGCGCCGACGGACAGGGCAACAGTCCGCCCGTCACGCCGAGCGCCAGCAGACTTCGCCACGTCACGGGCGTGTCACCGGGCGGCAGGTGGGAGTGGGTAACTCCGTCATGCGTATGGGTCAGTTCGCCACCCGCCAGGTCCCCGGCGAGGTGGTGATGGTCGGGGAAACCGAAGGCGGCCTTGAACCGGCTCCCGATCAGGTTCATTCCGAGCGCGGTGACGACGACCCCGGAAATCAGACTCAGAATCGGAAAAAGCCGCTCGGGCAGGATGAACTTCGAAGCGAACAGCGTGACGAGGCCGAGCAGAAAAACCCCCGCCGTATGCGTGACCGTCACCGTCAGTCCCAGGAAGACGGCATGTTTGGGTGTCCCGCGCGAACCGACCAGATAGGCCCCGACGACCGTTTTTCCATGTCCCGGCGAGAGGGCGTGCGCGCCGCCCAGCGCGAAGGCGAGCAGCAGCCCGAGCAATGCCACGCCGGGTGTGAGCACTGGAACCGCAATCAGGTCGGCGAAGCGGTCACGGGCCTGAACCACCGCCACCCCGTCCCGGGTCCGGAGCGGGGCGCGGCCCGCGGGAACCGTTCCGGCGATATAGGAGAAT
>JAAFHI010000120.1 GCA_013298335.1 Actinomycetota bacterium | reverse complement strand
CGATGTACATGTCGCCCGCCTCGATTCCCATCGGATCGGTCGCGATCTCGGCGCTGCCGTTTTTGGTGACGACCTTCGCGACTTCCGGGAATTCGAGCAGGACCTGTTCGACTTTCGTTGAAATCCGGACCGATTCGGCAACCGAAATGCTCGGCAACCGCTGGATCTGGACCGCCAGCGCACCTTCGTCGAGCCGCGGAAGAAATTCCGCCCCCAGCATGGGGAAAACGGCGGCGGCGATGATGACCGCGCCGACCGCCAGCGCGAGCGACTGATGCCGCCAACGGATGACGAAGGCAAGCGACGGGTCGTAGAGTTCTTTGGCCCACACGATGAGCGGCGATTCCCGTTCGGATACCTTTCCGCGCAACGCAAACGTGAGCATCGCCGGCACGTAGGTCAGCGAAAGCACCATCGCGCCCGCCAGCGCGCACATGACCGTGAGCGCCATCGGGGCGAACATTTTTCCCTCGATACCGCGCAGACTGAGCAGCGGCAGATAGACGAGCGCGATGATGAGTTCGCCGAACATGGTCGCCCGCCGGACCTCGACCGAGGCGCTCACGACGGTTTCGCGCAGTTCGGCATCGGTCAGTCGCCGTCCGAGCCGGTACTGGACGTCGGCGACACGCCGGATGGTGTTTTCGACCAGAATCACCGCGCCGTCCACGATCAGGCCGAAGTCGATGGCGCCGAGGCTCATCAGGTTTCCGGAAAGGTGGAGCGCGTTCATTCCGATGACGGCGACGAGCATCGAGAGCGGAATCACCGTCGCCACGAGCAGCGCGCCGCGCCAGTTTCCGAGCAGCAGCACCAGCACGAAAATCACGATCAGCGCGCCTTCGACGAGGTTGGTTCCAACCGTGCGGATGGTCCGCTCGACGAGTTCCGACCGGTCATAGAACGGCACGATTTCGACGCCCGGCGGCAGCGACTTCGAAATTTCGGCCAGTCGGGTCCTGACGGCGATCGTCGTCGTCCGCGCGTTGGCCCCCTTGAGCATCATCGCGATGCCGCAGACGGTTTCGCCGGTACCGTCCGCCGTGACCGCGCCCTGCCGGACCGCCGACGCAAAGGTAATCTCGGCCACGTCCCGCACCGACACCGGCACGCCGTCGCGTCCGGTCTTGATGACCACGCGGGCGATGTCGTCGGGTGTTTCGACCAGTCCGACACCACGTAAAAGATACTGCTCGCTCGAATGGGTGATCGCGGCCCCGCCGACGTTGGCGTTGTTGCGGGCGACGGCGTCGAAAACGTCCCGCAGGGTCACGCCGTAGGACTGCAACTTCACCGGATCGACCCGGACCTGATACTGCTTCGCGAACCCGCCGTAACTGTTCACGTCGGCGACGCCCGGCGTGCCGAGCAACTGCCGCCGGACGATCCAGTCCTGAATCGTCCGCAACGACATGGCGTCCTGCTTCGCGTCGGGCCGGGCGCGCAGTTCATACTGGTAGATTTCCCCCAGCCCGGTCGAAACCGGCCCCATCACCGGCGGACCGACGCCCGGCGGAATCTGCTCGCGAGCCGCGGCGAGGCGCTCGAAAACGAGTTGCCGCGCGAAGTAGATGTCGGTTTCCTCGGTGAAGACGACCGTCACCGCCGACAGCCCGAATTTCGACAGCGAACGGGTCTCCTCGACGCCGGGCAGACCCGAGAGCGCAGTTTCAATCGGGAACGTAATCTGGCGCTCGACTTCGAGCGGTGTGAGCGCGGGCGCGGCGGTGAGAATCTGGACCTGGTTGTTGGTGACGTCCGGCACGGCGTCGATGGGGAGGCGCTGGAAACCGTAAAGCCCCGCGCCGACGAGAACCAGCAGCAACAGCAGGACGAGCAGCCGGTGAGCGACCGAAAAACGGATGACGGCATCAATCATATGGGTCAGTCCTCCTCCAGTCGGCTCTTGAGCAGTTGCGTTTTGAGGGCAAACCCGCCCTTCGCCACGAACCGTTCCCCGGCCTTCACCCCTTCAAGGACCGGGACCATTCCCTGCCGGGCGTCGCCGACGCGGATGTCGCGCACCTCGAAGCTGTTCGGCTCGGCCCCCGGAACGAACAGGAACGTCCGGTCGCCGACCCGCTGAACCGCCTCGTTCGGCACGACCGGCAGCACCGCCGCGCCCGCGCCATCCGCGAACGCCGCTTCGACGAACATGCCCTCTTTCAGCCGCTCGCCGGGATTCCCGACCTCGACGCGGACCCGCGCCGTCCGGGTATCGGTATTGAGCCGGTTTTCGATGAACCCGACCCGACCCTTCAAAACCGTGTCGCCGAGCGCCGCCCCCCGGACCTCGACCGGGGTGCCGACGCGGATGCCGTTCATCCGGCTTTCCGGAACGGCGGCGATAACCCAGACGGTCGCCGGATTCGCAATCGAGAAAAGATGATCGCCGACCTGCGCGACGGCCCCGATGTTGACCTCACGTTCGATGATGACGCCCGCCATCGGGGCGGTCACGGTCAGAAACGACGTACTTCTTCCCGCGTCCGAATGCCCCTGCGTCGGGGTGTCCGCGCCGTACGACCGGAGCTTGTCGCGGATGTGCCGCACCTCGACGCCCGCCGTTTCGAACGCCGCCCGGGCTTCCTGAAGTTCGCGACCGACGACGACCGCGCTCTGGTAGTCGAACTCGGCCCTGGCGGTCGCGCGGGACGTTTCCGCGTCCTGAAGTTCCTGCTTCGAAACGATGCCTTCGCCGTGCAGCCGGGTCATCCGTTTCAGCACCGCGTCGGCCTGATCGAGCTTCGCGCGCGCCTGCGTGAGGGCGACCCGACTCTCGGTCTGCTCGACCCGGCGGAGGTTGCGCTCGGCGATGTCGCGCCGGGTTTCGGCGTCGTGCAGCCGGGCGTGAAGTTCGGCGATGTCGGGGCTCGAAAGAAGCGCCAGCGGCTGCCCGGCGCGGACCCGGTCGCCCGGCGCGACAAACACTTTTTCGACCCGCCCGGAAACGAGCGGCGTCACGAGCTGAAGCGTCTGCCGGTTGGGTTCGACGGTGGCGGAAACCCGCGAGCCGTCGGCAAAAGATTGCTGGGAAACGGTTTCGGTGACGATGCCCGCCGAGGCGATCACTTCGGGTTCAAGCGTGACCGCCTCGGTTTTCGGGGCCGATGGCTTTTCGGCTCCGGCGGAAGGATCGGGGGATTTTGCAGGTATCGCCGAACCGGCGGCTTTGCGACTGACCGCCGCGAGGGAAAGCGCGGCGGCGGCGAACAGAATCGCGACGACGATACCCCAGGCCCGAACGCTCGCGAGCGGGGTACGACCGGGCGTCCCCGTCTCCGGGGAAACTTGGTTCTCCATGAAATTCTCCTGACCAGGCAAAAAACGGTGACTTCAAGGCGCGGTACGGGTTGTGCAAACCCCGCGCAATCACGAGCGGGCTTGGTTAGGAGACACGCGGCGGGCGGAAAAGGTTCCTGAAAGGTCGGTCGAGTGTTTGGGAACCGGCGTGACCGGGGAAGGATGTTTCGTCTTCGGAGGGGAGTGAAAACGCCTGGCTTTCCAGATGCCGGACAGTCGTCACGTTCCAGAAACAGGAATGATCGTTGCCGTTGTTTGGCTCCGGAGCCAGCGGCGTGTGGTCGCCATGTTCGGCAGCTTGGTGGGCAATCATGGTCGGCTGGACGGTCGCCCCGGTCGGAGTGTCGAGGTGGACGACCGCTTCAACCGAACAGCCGAAAATCTCGCTCGCGGCATGGTGCGGAAAGACAAAATGGACAACCGTCAAATCCAGAAACAGCAGGATCAACCAGATACCGGCGACAGATTTGAGGAACCTTCCGGGCATGACCGTTCACCACGTTCGAGGGAGACTGACCGGGGGCTACCCTCGCACAGCACAAAACGAAGTGTCAATCCGGTAAACGCCTGAGCCTCCGGAGGAGGAGGCTTACCGTTCGCCTATGGCATGAGCCATAGGAAACGAATCCGGCGGCCTCAAAGGCCCCTATGGCTCACGCCATAGGCTGGCGATCTTTCGCCTCCTCCGGAGGCTCAAAACTGTCGGTTTTCTTTACAAATGACCGTATTGAATACCGTCAGAATGTAAAAATTCGATTGAAAAATTATTTTACATAAAAGAATAGGCCTTTATTTTCAATATTTTAGGCCGTCTGTGCCAAGCGCATTGACGGAAGGAATCTGTGGCACGCGGTTTGTTCTATATATCGGCAGAAATCACCGCCGAGGTCACCGCAAATGCACCGCTTCATCATTGCCACCATCGTCGCCGTCGCCTTCCTCTTCGGATTCCAGATCGAATCCTTCGCCAAGGAAGCGCCCGCCAAGGGTGTCAAGTCGGTTGCCGCCAAGCGCACCATGAAGAAGCGTACCCGGAAAGTTCGTCGGCACTATCGCCGCCACGTCCGGCACGCGAAGCGCATTGTAAAGAAATCGAACACTCCGAAAGCCGTCACCACCTCGACGGCGCGGGTGAAGACTTCGGATTTCGGCCTCGCCAACTTCACGAATAGCCGTCCGGTTTCCGCGACGGTGGCGTTCGAATTCGTCGGGCTGGTCGCGCAGGCCGATGGCTCGAACGCCAAACTCTGGCACTCGCGCGAATTCACCACCGACACCAAGTACGCCTACGTCGGCAAGATGAAGTTCGGCGCGGAATGGGTTCACGTCTGGATGGAATCGGATGCGCCGACCGAGATGGTCGCCGAAGCACTTCCGACCGAACCGGCGGTTGAAGCCGGTGAAGAAACCTTCCCGGACGGCGGCGCGGGCATCGTCGAGATCGCTGCTGACGACCCACTCGCGATGGCGCGCGAGTCCGAGGAAATCGCCCGGACCACCCCGGAAGACGTCCTCGGCGTCCCGGAAGGCTCGCTCGTCCAGAACGGCAAACCGAGCATCACGATTCTTCCCTCCGAGGCTCCGATCACCCACAACGGCACCGACCCGAACCTCAAGCCGATTCAACCGAACGTGAAGCCGAGCCAACCGCAGAAGTAGGGACTAGAAAAGGTGTCGGGTATCGGGTTTCGGGTATCAGGTAAAAAGACAAACTCTCTTTCTTCCTGCTTTTGACTCCCGACTCCAAGACGCTGAGACTCCAAGACTCAACATTGACCTTTGGCATAAATCGCGATCCGGCTGGTCGCGATTTTTTTGCTTCCAATAATATGACGAGCGTCATATTATTGGCCTATGCGGTATTCAAAAGAACATAAAGCCGAGACCCGGCAGCGGATCATCGAATCCGCCGCGCGCCTCTTCCGCGCCCACGGGTACGACGGCATCGGCATCGACGCGATCATGTCGGAAGTCGGGCTGACGCCCGGCGGTTTCTACGCGCACTTCCCTTCCAAACGCGCCCTCTTCACCGAAGCCATGAACGCCGCTGCCGAGGCGCGTCCGACCACTGCCGCGAAAGCCGATGACGTCCCGCCGGTCGAGCGTCTTCAGGCCGTTATCAACGGATACCTGAGCGCCGCGCACCGCGACCGGGTCGCCGACGGCTGCCCGCTGCCGACCCTCACGCCCGACGTCGCCCGCTCCGGCGACGAGGCACGCAAAGCCTACGAACGCAACCTCGACGGCTACCTTTCGGAACTTGAAACGCTCCTCTCGCCGGGGGAAACGCCGGCCTCCGAACGCGCCATCGCCATCATGGCCCTGAGCGTCGGTGGACTGCTCCTTTCGCGGGGCGTCGCCGACGACGCGCGTTCCCGTCACATCCTCAAAACGTGTCGCGCCGCCGCGCGCCGCCTGTCGGAATCCTGACGCCGCCGCGGTTTGAAATCCGGGCGACCTTACATTCAGAAACGGAGATTCGCGATGTCCACGAACCCCGAATGGCACCCGACGGCCTGCATTCTGTGCAGCCGGAACTGCGGCATCGAAGTCGAAGTCCGCGACCGCGAGATGGCCCGCATTCGCGGCGACAAGAACCACCCGATTTCGGAGGGTTATTTCTGCCAGAAGGCGCAACGGCTGAACTTCTACCAGAACCACGGCGACCGGCTGACGACCCCGCTGCGCCGGACCGCCGACGGAACCTTCGAGCCGATTTCATGGGAAACGGCGATTGCGGAAATCGCGGCGAAGCTCGTCCAATTGCGCGACACCCACGGCGGAACGGCGATTGCCTACTACGGCGGCGGCGGACAGGGCAACCACCTCGCCGGGCCGTACGGCAAGGCGCTCCGCACCGCGCTCGGCACGCACAACTACTATTCGGCGCTGGCGCAGGAAAAGACCGGCGGCTTCTGGGTGGACGGTCGGCTCTACGGTCGGCAGAACTGCCACCCCGCCGAGGATGTCGAATACGCCGACGTGGTCCTCTTCATCGGGACGAATCCGTGGCAGTCGCACGGCATCCGCAACGCCCGCCGCACCCTCATCGACATCCAGAAAGACCCCGCCCGGACGATGATCGTGATTGACCCGCGCCGGACCGAAACCGCCGCGATGGCCGATCTGCATCTTCAGGTCCGCCCCGGGACCGACGCCTTTCTGATGGCCGCCATCCTCGCCGTACTGGTGCGGGAGGACCTGCTCGACGCGGAATTTCTCGCCCAGCGGACGACCGGTTCCGCCGACGTCATCGCGGCCATCGAACAAATCTCCGTCGCCGACTTCGCCGAGAAATCCGGCGTGGCCGTCGCCGACGTCGAACGCGCCGCGCGGCTCATCGGACAGGCCCGCGCCTGCTGCGTCCGCACCGACCTCGGCATCGAGCAGACGCTCAACAGCACCCTCAACGCCTACCTGCGCTCGCTGCTTTTTCTGCTGACCGGAAACTTCGGCAAGAAAGGCGGCGTCAACCTCCACACCACGCTCGTGCCGCTGATCGGGCATTCCGACGAGGGCGAGCGCCAGAAACGGTCGGCGGTGACCGGATTTCCCTTCATCGCCAACCTGCTGCCGCCCGCGATTCTTCCGGCGGAAATCACGACCGATCATCCCGACCGGACCCGCGCGCTCATCGTGGACAGCGGTAATCCGCTCGTGACCATGCCCGACACGACGGCCTACCGCGCAGCGTTCGCGAAGCTCGATCTGCTCGTCGTGATTGACGTCGCGATGACGGAAACGGCGCAGGCGGCGCATTACGTCCTGCCCGCCGCCTCGCAGTTCGAAAAGTGGGAAGCGACCTACTTCAACCTCGAATTTCCGAAGAATGCCTTTCACCTGCGGAAACCGCTGTTCGAACCGCTGCCGGGAACCTTGCCCGAGCCGGAGATCTACACCCGGCTGATTCGCGCGGTTGGCGGGCTGACCGACGATTTCGACGAATTGAAACAGGCGGCGAAGTCGAACCGGCTCGCGTTTGCGATGGGTTTTCAGAAACTGATGAAGCAGCGACCGGAACTCGCCGATTTCGGCGCGGTCATTCTGTATGAAACGCTCGGACCGACCCTGCCCGACGGCGCCGCCGCCGCGGCGTACCTCTGGGCCACGGCGCATCAGTTCGCGGCAAAAAATGCCGAAGCCGTCAAACGCGCCGGACACCGGGGCGACGGCCCGATGCTCGGCGAAGCCCTGTTCGCGGCGATTCTCGGCAATCGCTCGGGAACGGTTTTCAGCGAGAACGAATATGAAGAAACGTGGAATTTTATCCGACACACCGACGGGCGGGTGCATCTCGCCATTCCCGAAATGCTGGATGAACTCGCGGCGCTCGATCCGCATGCGCCGACCGGCGACCCGGCGTTTCCGTTTGTCCTCACCGCCGGCGAGCGACGGTCCTACAACGCAAACGCGATTTACCGTGATCCGGCCTGGCGCAAAACGGATCCGGAAGGCAGTTTACGGATTCACCCAACGGATGCGGCGGCACTGGGACTGGCCGAAG
>JAAFHI010000638.1 GCA_013298335.1 Actinomycetota bacterium | reverse complement strand
CCCGCGTCGGTCACGACCGCGACGTGGTGGAAGTTCTTCGCCGCCCCGCGAATCATCGACGGACCGCCGATGTCGATGTTTTCGACCGCGTCCTCGAAATCGACGCCGGGTTTCGCCACCGTCGCGGCAAACGGGTAGAGATTCACCACCACGAGGTCGATTTCCTCAAGATCGTGCTGTTGAAGCTGCTGGCGGTGCGTTTCGAGGTCGCGGCGGGCGAGAATGCCGGCGTGAACGCGCGGGTGGAGCGTTTTCACCCGTCCGTCGAGCATTTCGGGAAAGCCGGTCAGCTCGGCGACATCGCGGACGGGCAGCCCCGCCGCCTGCAACGCTTTCGACGTACCGCCGGTGGAAACGAGGTCCACGCCGTGGGCGCGGAGCTTCGTGGCGAATTCAATGAGGCCGGTTTTGTCGGAAACGCTCAACAGCGCCCGACGGATGACATGTGCGGTCATGGGTATGAAGTCCTTGGTGGAAGAGGGATCAGATCGTGGGTTTTGGGTTTTGGGTGCTGGGTTCCGAGTCGAAACCTGCTTTGTGACTTTGTGTCTTCGTGACTTTGTGTTCTTTTTCCGAATCGAAAATATAAACAATCAAAGCTATAGTGCCGCAACCTTTGAATCCCGTTCCGCGCTTTCCATGACATCCACCGCCTCCGCGCCGCTGCTCGACGTCACGAATCTTCAAAAACACTTCACGGTCGGAAACGGCGTCGTCAAAGCCGTCGATGACGTGAGTTTTTCGATTTTGAAGGGTGAAACCTTCGGACTGGTCGGCGAATCCGGCTGCGGAAAGACCACGACCGGACGCGCCATCCTCCGGCTCATCGAACCAACCGCCGGACGCATCATTTTCGACGGCGCGGACGTCCTCGCGCTCGGCCCGGCGGCGTTGCGCGCGCAGCGGCGGCAGATGCAGATCGTGTTTCAGGACCCGTTCGCCTCGCTCAATCCGCGCATGACCATCGGGCAGCGCCGCCACGCGCCGCGACCGGGTCGCCGAACTGCTCGGCGTGGTCGGACTCGACGGCGACTACATCAAACGCTATCCGCACGAGTTTTCCGGCGGCCAGCGGCAGCGCATCGGCATCGCCCGCGCGCTCGCGCTCAACCCGAAGTTCATTGTCGCCGACGAGCCGGTTTCCGCGCTCGACGTTTCGGTACAGGCGCAGGTCGTCAATCTTCTCCAGGATTTACAGAAAAAGTTCGGCCTCACCTATCTGTTCATTTCACACGGGTTGGCGGTTGTCGAACACCTCTGCGCGCGGGTCGGCGTGATGTATCTGGGAAATCTGGTGGAAGTCGCCCCGACGAAAAAGCTGTTTGTTCAGCCGCGCCATCCCTACACCCAGGCCCTGCTCGACAGCATCCCGTCGCCCGACCCCGCGAAGCGCCGCAAGCACGCGCCGCTGCTGGGTGACGTTCCAAGTCCGCTGAATCCGCCGTCCGGCTGCCGGTTTCATCCGCGCTGCCCGATTGTGCAGGAAGAATGCAGCCATCAGGCCCCGCCGATGCGCGACCTCGGCGACGGTCATCAGGTCGCCTGCTGGGCGGTCGAGGAGTAATTGAGAATTGAGAGTTGAGAATTGAGAGTTTGGGATGGAAAATGAAGGGAGCATTTTCCTCCATCTGCTTATTTCCCTCACAAACACGATAACTTTATGAAAAGACGAGACTTTTGTACGTTTCTCGCGGCTGGTGTCGCGTTCGCGCCGATGGTTGCGCGGGGGCAGTCCGGCTATAAAACCTACGTCAACGCGCGTTTCGGCTATCGGATTTCCTATCCGGCGGACTTCACGCCGCAGGAAGAATCTCAAAATGGCGACGGACGCAAATTCACCTCGGCGGACGGCCAGGCCGAACTCGCCGCGTGGGGATCGAACAACGCCCTCGACCGGGCCATCGCAGAGGAAGCCGACGCGGACTACGAATTCCTTTTGAAAGAACGCTTTCCGGGCTCGAAGATCACTTACAAAACGCGCGGAAAGAACTTTTTCGTCTACTCCGGCACGGTCGGCGACCGGATTTTCTACTGGAAGAAGATTCACCGGGGCGACACGATCGTCGGCTTCGAATTCGTCTACCCGGCGGCGCAACGCGCGCGCTACGACGCGGCGACGACGGTCATCGCGAAAAGTTTCAAAGGATAGAAAAAGGCAGAACGCACGATGTCATTTCTTCAAAAATCGAAATCGTTCACGGTGCTGACGGTCGGCCTCGCGGCGGGCATCGGCCTCGGTTCCATCGGGACGGCCACGCTGGTCGCCCGGCAGGATTCAATGGCGCGTCCGGCGGCGACGGCGCAGGCGACCCCGAACCCCCAGGAGCGGACGCTCGACGCCAACGTTTTCATGCAGACTTCGGCGGAATATGTCGCGTGCTGCCTGCAAACCTACGGCTGGGCGACCGAGCGGCTGCGGCAGAAACTCGCGGCGAACCACGCGCCCGACCGTAAACCCGCGGTAATAATGGATTTGGATGAAACCGTCCTCGACAACGCGGGGTACCAGTCGTTTCTGGACCGCGAGCGGACGGTCTACAAAAAGGAAACCTGGACGGTCTGGGAACGCGACAACGCGAACGAAACGCGGCTGATTCCCGGCGCGAAAGCCTTCATCGAGGCCGCCGAACACGCGGGCGTGACGGTCGTCTACATTTCGAACCGGGCCACACCCTACAAGGATTCCTGCATCGCCGCGCTCAAGCACCACGGCATCAACACCGACGGCATCGCCGACCGGCTGCTGCTGCGCGACGACGGGACGTCATCCGACAAAACCGCCCGCCGGGCGGCGGTGGCCGAAAAGTACGCCGTGCTGATGCTCGTCGGCGACAACCTGCGCGACCTTTCGGAAGAATTCGTCTCGCCCAATCTGAAGGACGCCACGCTCGACGCCCGCCGCGTGGCCATCACCGACCGCATCGGAAAGGTCAACCGTACTGGTTACCGCTTCGGCAACGACTGGATCATCCTGCCGAACCCGGTCTACGGCGAATGGCAGACGCTCGCGGGCGACAATCCGCACCAGGTCCTGCGGACGACGACGATGAACGCGAAGTAATGAGTCTGGGGAGTCTGGGGAGTCTGGGGAGTCGAGCAGACTTTTGCGACTACTGGACGTTAAGTACTTTCTTCCCGACTCCCAAGACTCACGAGACACCCCAGACTCCCCAGACTTTATTTTTCACCGTCGTCCGACCCCCAGATACCTGAATCCCGCCTTCCGTGCCTGCGCGGGGTCGCAGATGTTGCGCAGGTCGGCGATGGCGGGGTTGCGCATGAGGTCGCGCAGGCGGTCGAGTTCGAGCCGACGGTAGAGGTTCCACTCGGTCGCGAGCACCAG
>JAAFHI010000894.1 GCA_013298335.1 Actinomycetota bacterium | reverse complement strand
GCCCTTGCGCTTGCGGGCGATGGTCAGCCGGTGGGCGGCGACGAAGTCCTGCGCGAGCGGCGTCAGGCGGGCATCGAGGTTGAGCACGATCTCGGCCTCGGGCGGTACGCCGCGCAGATCGTCTTCGGTGATGATGTGTTTTTCGGTCAGTACGACGGATTTCGGTGCCATAAGGTTTTTTACGCGCCCTGAATGACCTGCGAAGCGATTTCGCGGGCAAACCGGTCTTCGCTCTGCATGAGCTGGAGCAGTGAAAGTTCGCCCGGTTCGCCGAGTTTCTTGAGGGCGTGGGCCGCGTTGTGGCGAACCCACCACGCCTTGTCGGAAACCGCGCGGCAGAGGTCGGGAATCGCTTCGGTCAGGTTCAGATCGCCGACGGCGCGGGCCGCCACGGCGCGGACTTCCCACGCGGCGTCATCCAGACTTCGCAGAATGTTCTGCGTGTCGCTGCTCGACTCGATACCGAGTGCGGCCATCGCGCGGATGGCGCGGGTCCGGATGTCGACCGACTCGGAGCGCATCAGGTCGCCCGCGGCGTGGCGGCTGGCGTGCAGGTTGAGCCGGTCGCGCGAGCGCAGGCCGAAGTCGGAAATGAGATCGAGAATCGTGGCCGCGATGCGTTCGCGGCGTTCGCGCATCGCCCCGGCGGCATTCAGCAGATCGAGCAGGGGCAGGGTCAGATCGACTTCCATTTCAATCAGGCGGTTGGCGGCCTGCATCAACTGCCAGCCGTCGGCCTCGGAGAGCGCGACGACGACCGGCTGAACCGCGCGGGTATCGTTGATTTCCGTCATGGCCCAGATCGCGACCAGCCGGAGTTCCGTCGAAGGATGCCGGGTCGCGGTCGTGAGGGCTTCGATGGCCCCGTTGCAGTGGAGCCGTCCGAGACGGAAGACGGAGCGCGACTTGGCGATGACCGACCCGCTGTAGATGGCTTTCACGTCATCCGACATCATCCCAGACACTTCGTAAAAGGTGACGAGGTTTTCGCGGTTCATCTCGTCGGATTCGCCGTAAACGTCGATGATGGCGTTCTTGAACGCCTCGATGGCGTCCTTGCCCTTTGGCTGCATGGATTTCGCCACCCAGCCGATGCCGTTGTTCCCCGGCTTGGAAAGGTCGGCCAGTCCGGCCCGGAGTTTCAGGCGGAATTCCTCGCGCAGGACCCGACGACGCTCGGCGAGCTGCGCGGCGAGCAGGCGCTGGATGATGAGCGCAACCGTCGCCGTGACCAGTCCCACCACGAGCAATCCAAAAATGAACAGCAGCAATTGGACAAAGAAGTTCATTGCGATTCAGTTCCTGCGGAAGCGGTGTGCCGCGCATCGTAGGAAGTTCGTCCCCCAAAGTTCAAGGTTCCACCCGCGTTCCGGCGGGCGATGAAGATGAATCGGGTGGCGTTGTCGGTCCGGTCGGCGATGTCGCGGGCGAGAATTTCCAGGTTGTAATGGGCGGCGGCGAGTTCGCTCGCAATGGCGAGGTGCTCCCGAATTCCGGCTTCGGCAATCAGTTTCGCGCTGCCCGCCGTGTCGTATTCCTCGACCGCCGTCAGGTGCGGATGGGCGGTGAAAAACGCGCCGCACTGGCGCAGCGCCTGCCAGTGCGAGAGCGTTCGCGTGGCATCCGCAATCGTCGCACCGGGCAGGCCGAGCAGGCAGTGCCGGATTTCAATGACCGTTTCGGCGATGATGTTGACCGAAAACCGTTCGAGCAGTTCAACGTTTTCGGGAATCGGTCCGCCGATGTTGTTCTCCATCGGCAGCGCCCCGAAGTCGGCTTCGCCGGAAATGACGGATTCGAACACGTCCGGGAACGTCCGGCGGGGAAGGGGCGTCCCGAACTGGCGGGCGGCGATTTCGCTGTAGGCGCCGGGTTCACCCTGAAAGGCGACGGTCGGCGTGGAGGGAGTGTTCGGTGAACTCATGGCGCGGTTTCTTTCAGATCCGGGTCGTCGGATTCTTCCTCCTCGACCGGAGGCGGGAATTCAACGCGATGGTAAATTTCCGACAGTGAAATGCGGCAGGCGACGGACGCGAGTTCCAGCGTTTTGTCGAGGCCGTGAAGCCGTTGCGCTTCCCAGCGATCCGCGTCGATCCGGTGGTAGTGAAGGATGAACGGCGCGGTCTGTTCAATCAGGACATAATCGGTCAGCGATGGCAGCCACATCTGGTATCGCAGGAACTTCCCCTCTTTATCGAAGCCCGCCGTGCTTTCCGAAAGGACCTCGATGATGATCTTCGGATTGAGCAGGATGTCGCGGTGTTCATCCATATATTCCGGCTCGTCGCAAATCACCACGATGTCCGGATACGAGAACAGTCCTTTTTTGCGTTTCGGCGGAGCGAACCCGCTTCTGACCTTGGTGTCCTTGGTTCGCAGGCGACAGCGGGAATCCTTCAACCGGAGATACAGTTCCCCGAAGACATTCGTGCAGATTTCCCCGTGCGCCTCGCTTTCGCCGGCCATGGCGAGAATCTCTCCGTCG
>JAAFHI010000268.1 GCA_013298335.1 Actinomycetota bacterium | reverse complement strand
GTAGGTGACAAAAATGTAGGCAAGTCGCTGGGTTGAAGAAAGAAAGGATGGAATCTCGATCTGGCAAAGAAACCTCATGGGGACGTCCCATGCCTCGCTTATCGGCCACTGAGGTTCGGTAAGCCACGTCGGTTGACCTCCGAATTTGGTAACGGGATCGGTTATTGGTGAAGAAGCCGGTTGAAAATTGGTGATTGTCAGCCGAGGTGTCATTCTTTTCCTTCTAACCCCTTTCCCCTACGACGCGAACACGACCATCAAACCGATGTACACGTGAAAGTAGGGAGCGCGTTTCGGCATCGTCATTTTTCCCTTTCCAAAAGTGTGAAGTCAGCGGTTGCGGTCGATTTCCAGCCGCTTGAGCGCCAGCGGAATCGGGATGACGTGGGAGGGTATATCCGTCGGAATCTGTCGTTCGAAGTTCGACACCGGGATGCCGATGACCTCCCCCTTCTGGTTGAAGATTGGACAATTGGGCACCGAGTAGTTGTCGATCCGCCCGCGCCCGCCGGATACCATGACCTGCATTTTGGTCACTTCCGGGACAATTACGTCATTGGCGGCCAGAATCGCCGCTTTCTCGGAGAACCGGGAGCGCCAGTTGACCTCCTGCTTGAGCGGCCCTTCGACCAGCGGAACCAGCACGCCGTCATTGCCGGACCGATACCCGACCGCCATGACGGGCATGACGGACTGAATCTCCCCGCTCTGTTCGTCAAATAAATGGGTAACGACCGTTTCAACCTTCGCGAATTTTGGGACGGGCAATGGGGGACTGTCGGCAAGTATTTTGAAACAGGCGACTTCATCCAGCTTGGAGCATGCCTCCAACCGGAGCGGGAAGGGCGACCGGTACTTCGGGAAGTAGGCGGTGACGTTGTGGAGTCGGCGGATGCCGTTGCCGGGATCGCGGGTGAGCGGGTGCGCGACGGGTCCGTCAGCAAGAATTCTTCCATCACCAAGGTAAAGCCCTGTCCGGACGGCTTCTTCAAGAAAAATCTCGCCGGTCCCGTCAAAGCCGACGTTGAGGGTGCCGACCGCCGACAGGCGCGACGCACCGTTGAGTTCGGGGCTCAGGTAGCGCAGCGGGCGGTTCGCCTCGTCGAAAAAGGCATAGGAAACGACGAGCATGCACACGCTCTCGGCGGCTTTCGCCTGTTTCCGCGTCAGAACCGGCTGATCCTTTGAAACGACGATCATTTGCCGTCTTTTGGCAGCCGCGAGCCGCGCGTCGCGGACGCGCATGGTCGCGCCCATCGCGTACGACGCGAAAACCACCATCAACCCCATGTAAACGTGAAAGTAGGGAGCGCGTTTCGGCATCGTCGGTCACCTCGCTATCGGAAAAGTCGCGTTTTTCATCGCTGGCCGAGTAGTTCCGAACGCCGGAACTTTGAAGATTCATTCATCGTACGCGCGCGATCCTTAATACATGTGGCCGCGCGGGAATCTTTTGAAACGGGTGGCGCTCAACAAAAAAATCAGCCACCGAAGCGATGGCTGATTTTCGATCCGTACCACTTTCTCGCAAAAGCGGCGGGTTTTACTTGACCAGCGCCTGCGCCACGTTGAGGCGTCCGCCGGTGGTCGTCTTGCCCTTCAGTTCGGCGACCGGAACGGTCGAGTCGAGCAGGCGGCCCTTGAGTTCCTTCGTGGTCAGTTTCGGGAACTTCGCGAGGACCAGCGCCGCCGCGCCCGCGACGTAGGGCGTGGCCATCGACGTGCCGGAGAAGTGCATGTAGCCCGTGCCGAATTCCGCCGTCGGGACCGTGCTGTAGACGTCCACGCCCGGCGCGGCCAGATGCACGGACTTTTTGCCGTAGCAGGAGAACGACGCGAGGCCGTCGTTGGCGTTGAGCGCCGCGACCGAGACCACGTTCGGTACGTCGTAGGACGACGGGTAGTGCGGATAGCGGTCGTTGTCGCCGGCGTCGTTGCCCGCCGCCGCGACGAAGAGCATGTCGTTGTCGTTGGCCGACTTGATGGCGTCTTCGAGCGCCCGCGAGTAGCCGCCTCCGCCCCAGCTATTCGAAAGAACGCGGAGGTTGACGCCGCGCTTCTTCATCGCCACCGCGTAGTTGATGCATTCGAGCGCGTCGTTGAGGCGTCCCGAACCGTTTTCATCGAGGAACTTGAGCGCCATCAGCCGGACGTTCCAGTTCACGCCCGCGATGCCCGCGCCGTTGTCGCCCTTCGCGCCGATGATGCCCGCGCAGTGGGTGCCGTGGCCCTGATCGTCCATCGGGTTGCCGGAGTTTTTCACCGCATTGAACCCGTAGGAGTCGTCAACGACGCCGTTCTTGTCGTCGTCGATGCCGTTGTTCGGAATCTCGCGGTCGTTGACCCACATGTTGTCGGCAAGGTCTTCGTGGTTGTAGTCGATGCCGGTGTCGATGACGCCGACCACGACGTTTTCACTGCCGGTGGTGGTGTCCCACGCGGCGAGCGCACCAATATCCACGCCCGCCGTTCCGGTGCGTCCGCCGTTGACCGGCTGGCCGCTGTTGGAATGTCCCCACTGGCGGAGGAACTCGGGGTCGTTCGGCTGGGTGTCGTCTTTTTGAAATTTGAGGTTGCGCTCGACGTACTCGACGTTCGGATCGGCCTTGAGTTCGGCGATGACCGATTCGAGGTCGCCCGTCTCGACCTGCTGGAAGGAAAAGCGCGGGAGGTTCGGGTAGGTCGCTTCCTCGCGCAGGTGCAGGCGCGTGAGCAGGCCCTGGATGGACAGCTTCGTGGCCGATTTGCGGTACTTCACGATGAGCGTCCGGTCGGCGTCATCGGCGGCGGGCGTCTTCGAAACAGTTTGCGTGGAAAAGGTCCGGTTGCAGGTGTACCGGGGCGATTTCTTTACCCAGGATTTCCCGCTCCGCTGGACTGTGCCGGCGAACGAAGCGCCGAGAACCACGACCATTCCGATTGCGATATGGAATGCCGGTGTGCGTTTCATCGTGAAAAGTACCTCCGAATGAAAGCGGTTGAACGGTCGCGGCGCGCGGCGCGTCACGGATAGATTTTGTAGTTCGCCGACTTGTAGCGGAACAGCCGCACCTGTTTGACGTTGGCGCGGTATTCGTAATCGTTCATTTCGGCCCGCAGGATGATTCGCCAGCCGGGCGTCATCATCATCGCGGCCATTTCTCCCTCGACGGGCGCACCGAGCGCACCGTTGGGGAACTGCGTGTCTTCCGTTTTGGCCACCGTCACATCGGGCGACGGCAGGCCGAGCCGTCCGGCCAGATCGCGGGAAGCGATGTCAACGGCTTGCTCTTTGGTCAATGGCATAGCAGGGGGGTCTTCCGTACTGTAAGAAAGTCCGCGAACGGTAGTGCGGTTCGCGGCGGAACACAAGAACTGTGCGCCTGTGGGGGACAACGCACCGCACGACGCGGAAGTTTCCCCCGAATTTCGGCTAGCGGCGCTGGGCCAGTCCAACGTACTGAGCGCGGAGCGTGCCGAGTATTTCATCAAGCGTGCGCTGTTCCGCCGGGGTCAGGTTGTTCCGGGTTTTGTCCTTCAGCATGCCGATCAGTTCGATGTAATGACGCGCGGCCTCCGGGTCGGGCGGAATGCGGCCGTACTGCGGATGCTCGACCAGGCCGAGCATCATCATCGCGTTGGACGCCAGTTCCATCACGAACTCGGCGAACATGCTCTCGCCGGGTTCATCTTCGGGCTCCGGGGCAAGCGCCGCGACGGCCTCGGGTTCGGCAACCGGAGGCGCGGCGACGGCCACCGGTTCCGGTTCGGGTTCGAAATCGTTGCGCAGCGTGCCGTCCGAATTGAACTGGCGGCGGTCGCTGACCTTGAAAGTTACTTCTTTTTCCTCGCTCATAAGCAGGTGTCGGGTTTCAGGTTCTGGGTTTCAGGTTTCGGAGAAGAAATCAGGGATCAGGAATCAGGGATCAGGAATCGGGGGTTGGCTTCCCGGCGCTTCCTTTTCTCCTTGTCTCCCGGTCTCCTTGTCTCCTTCGTCTCCGGTTTTCGTTCTATTCGCTTGGCTGGCGACGCGCACGGCGTTTGCGGCGCAGGTCGCCGATTTCGGATTCGACTTCGCGGACGTCGCCGACGGCGTCGCCCATCCGGGCGGCTATCATCTCCATTTTGCGCTGGGCGGAAAGGATGATTTCCGAAACCTGGCGTAATTCCTGCAACAGCCGCTTGTGGAGCGCGATGGCCGCGTTGGTTTCGGGCGCGTCGCCGGCACCGGTGTCGAAGAGCGGGCGCAGTTCGTCGCGATGAAAATCCACCTCGCCGCGCAACCGGTCGCGCTGGCCGTTGAGCCGCAGCAGCGCGCGGTGGGCCCGCTGGAGTTCGAGATTGAGCCGGGTGGCCGACTGGCCGTAATCGGCGATTTCCCGCTGCATGATTTCAAGCGTGCTCATCAGCCGGTCGCGTTCGGTCAGCGGGCGATTTTCTTCGTATCCGTAGCCGCGGACGACCGGCGGGCTGTCGGGCGAAGCGGAAATGTCGTCGGCGTCCACCAGATCGAAGCCGGTGTCGGACAGATCGGTCGGTCCCGTCGAGGGCGACGCCGGAAGGCTGACCATCGCCCGGAACGCGCAGGCCTTGATGTGCTCGGCGGTGTTCGTGCCGATGCCCGCCGCCTGCGAGATTTCGAGCGCGGAGGACGTTCCGAGGTCGCCGAGCCGGGTCAGCCCTGCCGCGTAGAGTTTCTGCAAATCGCCCGGATCGACCGTTTTGAAAAAACCCGGCACTTCCGAAATATGCGGCGTCGAAGCCGAGGAAAACGCCTCTTCCCCCTTCACCGTCGCCTGCGTCGTGACGCCGCTCGATTGCAGGCTCTGGTGGACGAGTCGCCGCAACTCGTTGAAATCACGGGTCAGATTCTTGGTTTCGCGTTCGCTGAGGGCCTTGCGCTTGCCCGTCTGAACGTCGAGCAGCGGACGTTCGATGGATTTCAGAACGTCGAGAATGTCGTGGTACTTGATCGTTTCCGACGCCTTGATCAGCGGACGCAGCGCCCCGATGCAGGCGTCCACCGTGCCGAGAATGATGCGGCTCTTTTCCGCGCCCTCGCCGCCCGACCGGACGACGTAATCCGACAGCGTGTAGAGCGACAGCCCGACCGGTTCGAGAAATTCCCAGACGATGTTGCTGAACATCCCCTTGAGTTCGGCTTCCGTCTGGCGGTCGTAGGCAAGCTGTTCCTGCGCGGAAACCGCCTTGAACATCCCGGTCGGATGAATCAGTTCGTCAATCGCCGCCACGATGTCGTCGTCGCCGAGGTCGTCCGGACGCGCGACGCCGTTTTCAGGCACCAGCGCCACCCGTGAACGGGCGGTTTCCGCGTCTAGAAGGCGTTTGTCGCGTTCGACCATCGAAAGCTCCGCATCGGAGAATTGAACTGAAGGAATCGTTCCCGGCGAATGTACCATGCCGAAACGAAAATGTCGGCATTCACGAACCTTAAAAGCAGGACTACCACAAAGTACAAAATCAGTTCGGTAAAGGGAGCGGTTTTTCAGGCTTCGTCAAAAATGCGGACGCCCGAATCTTCGCCACCAGAAAATCCTTCATTTCGGCATCCGTCAGGTCGAGCGCATGGCGGGCGTAAGAAACGGCGTTCACTGTTTCAAGCGCCGGACCGGCTTTCAGACGGGCGTCACGTTCGGCTTCCGCGTTGAATTGCCAAAGCTCTTCATCAATATCCTGCGGCTGCCATTGAAAAGCCCATCCGGCAT